>JASFRP010000090.1:0-8962 GCA_050114895.1 Gemmatimonadota bacterium | reverse complement strand
CCGTACGCTGGAGGAAAGGATTCGCGCACTTCCGGGGGTCCGAGACGTCGGGATGAACTCCGGAAGTCCCATGGGCCGGAGCCACACTACCATCGGATTCACCATCCCCGGACGGGACGCCGTGGCCCCCGGTGACGAACCGGTCTGGCTTGTGAGGATGGCCACCCCCGGGTACTTCGCCAGCCTTCGAATCCCTATCCTACGCGGTCGGGGGATCGAGCCCTCCGACGGGCCGGACGCCCCCCGAGCCGTGGTCATCAGCGAGACGGCCGCCAATCGGTACTGGCCGGACCAGGATCCCCTGGGCCAGACGGTGCTCATGCGCTCGGATGAGCCCCCCTGGACCATCGTGGGGGTGGTGGGGAACGTGAGGTCCCTGGACGTGACCACGGAGGTGGAACCGGAAGCCTACTTCCCCCACGCCCAGTGGAGCAGGAATACCATGACCGTGGAGGTCCTCCAGGCCGGCGCAGTGCCGGGGTTGGCCGCCTCTCTGCGGGGGGTGGTCCATGGGATGGACCCCGACCTTCCCGTCTACTGGATGGAGATGCTCCAGGACCGGGTGGACGACTCGGTGGCCTCGGACCGCTTCTACATGCTTCTCATCGGAACCTTCGCAGGCCTCGCCATCGTCCTGGCTTCCGTCGGTCTGTACGGCGTCGTGGCGTATCTGGTGTCCCGACGGACCCGGGAGATCGGGATCCGCGTGGCCCTGGGAGCCGGGAGTCGGGAGGTGGTGGGAATGGTGGTGGGCCAGGGGTTGGGCCCCGTCCTGGCCGGCGTGGTCCTGGGCCTGGCTGCCGCGGCGGCAGGGGGCCGGGTTCTTCGGAGCCTCCTTTACGAGGTGGAGCCGCTGGACCCCCTCACCTTCGTTCTGGTGCCCCTCCTCCTCCTGGTGGTGGCCCTTCTCGCCACGGCCCTACCGGCCAAGATGGCGACCCGGATCTCCCCCACCGAGGCCATGCGGGTGGAGTAGGAGCCCGGTCCCTGGGATCGGGGGCCCGAGGCTGGAACCGGGCGGGAGCCGACCGGGCGAGTGGCCGTGGACCGGAACACGCCCTAACCTTCGGGGCATTCCTCGGGGTTCTCCGGAGGACTTCCTCCCCTTCCCCGGAAACCGGCCCATCGCACCGGGAGCCTTCCATGATCCGCCCAATCTTCCGAGTCGCCGTTCCCGTCTTCCCCACCGCTCCCCTTCTCGCCGTCGGGCTCCTCCTGGGTTGCGGACCCGCGTCCGAGGGCGGCCCGGGATCCGGAACCGGTCCCCGCTCGGACTCTGAGGCCCCAGCCGCCCTGGGCGAGGCGGTGAGGACTCTCCACCAGACCTCCCTGGTCTGGGATTGCCACAACGACCTGGCGTACCGGGTCCTGTACGAGGGGCTGGACATCGGCCAGCGCCTCCCGGCAGGACACGTGGACCTCCCCCGGCTGGAGGAGGGAGGCGTGGACGTCCAGACCGTGGCTCTCTTTGTCCAGAACTTCCTCTACGGTCAGCCCGGGGAGGCCTCCCGCCAGGCCCGAAACCTCCTGGAGGCCATGCTAGAAGCCATCGAGGCGAACCGGGATCGCGTAGAGCTGGCCCGAACGGGCAGCGACGTGGAGCGGATCGTGGCCGCCGGGAAGATCGCCATGCCCCTGGCCATCGAGGGAGGACACGCAATCGAGAACAGCCTCGAGACGCTGAGGGAGTTCCACGCCCGGGGGGTGTCCTCCATGACCCTCACCCACAACGTCTCCCACGACTGGGCCGACTCCAGTGCCGATCCGCCTCGGTGGGGCGGTCTCAACGACCTGGGGCGGGACGTGGTGCGGGAGATGAACCGGCTGGGGATGGTGATCGACATCTCCCACGTGTCGGACTCCACCTTCTTCGACGTCCTGGAGATCACCGAGGACCCCGTCATCGCCTCCCACTCCGGGGTCCGGGCGGTGAATCCCCACCGCAGGAATCTCAGCGACGAGATGCTCCGGGCCCTGGCGGAAAACGACGGCGTCGTGGCCATCGTCTTCGTCCTGAATTACCTCACCCCGGAGTACCGGGATGCCATGGGCGAGCTCACGGCGGTCAGCCGACCCTGGTTCCAGCAGGTGCCCCCACCCGAAGACCCGGACCTGCGGAGCGCCCTGGAGCACCTGAACGCCGGACGGGACTGGCCCATGGAGAACCTCCCCACCCTGGATGACCTCCTGGATCACATCGATCACGCCGTGGCCGTGGCCGGGGTGGACCACGTGGCGCTTGGGGCCGACATGTACCCCCGGACCCCCTCCCCCATCGGGATCCGGGGGGTTCAGGACTACCCCAACATCACCCAGGGCCTGAAGGCCCGGGGATACAGCGACGAGGACGTGAGGAAGATCATGGGGGGGAACCTGCTCCGGGTCTGGAAGGCCGTCACCGGGTAACGCCTGCCTGTCGACCCCCCCCGCCGGGGTCGGACCGCTCCCCATTGGCGGAATACTCGTTCGAGGCAGTATCCTCCCTGTGCGCCGACCACTCTCGGCGCCGACGATCCTGAGCGCCCACAGACTGCCGGGAACGCATGGAGGCGGGAAGAGAGCGATGTCGTCCGCCGAGGGGCCACCGATCCGATCCGTAGAGGAGGGAGGCATCCCGGACCATTCCGGTCCGGGGCTTTCTGCTCGGCCCGCTCCCCTGGCGGAGATGCGGGGGATCCGGAAGTCCTTCGGGTCCACGGAGGTCCTGCACGGGGTGGACTTCGATGTGCTCCCGGGAGAAGTGCACGTGCTTGCCGGAGAGAACGGGGCCGGGAAGAGCACCCTCATCAAGATCCTCAGCGGCGCCTACGACGACTTCGAGGGGGCGCTGTCCGTGAAGGGTAGGGCCTACCGTTTCTCCCACCCCAGCGAGGCGGTGACGGCGGGGATCGCCACCATCCACCAGGAGCTCTCCCTGGTGCCCTCCATGAGCATCTCCGACAACCTCTTTCTGGGGCGGGAGCGCACCGTCGCCCTGGGCCGGGTGGACTTCGTCCGGCAGGAGGAGGAGGCCCGGGGAATCCTGGAGGAGACGGAGTTGGACCTCTCCCCGCGACAGCCGGTGGAGGATCTTCCCATCACCGCCCAGCAGACCCTGGAGATCGCCCGGGCCCTGGCCCGCGACGCGTCCGTCGTGGTCTTCGACGAGCCCACCAGCGCCCTGGGCGAACAGGAGGTGGAGGCGCTGTTCCGCCGGATACGGGAGCTGCGGGCCCGAGGGCGAGGCATCGTCTACATCACCCACAAGATGGAGGAGATCTACCGCCTGGCCGATCGGATCACCGTCCTCCGGGACGGCGTGGTGGTGAGGACGGCGGCAGCCTCCGAGCTGCCTCCCAGGGAGATGGTGAGACTGATGGTGGGGCGTGATCTGGATGGCGATAGAGGTCCGGGAGTGGAAGCCTCTCCCGACGTTGTCCTGACCGTGGAGAACCTCCGGGTGGCCCACCCACGCCTTCGGACCCGGTTCGTCGTGGAGGGGGTGAGCTTCACCCTCCGGGGGGGAGAGATCCTTGGACTGGCGGGGCTGGAGGGGTCGGGGAAGACCGAAGTGCTGCACGCCCTCTTCGGCGCCCTGGAGGGGCGGGCCTCGGGACGGGCCAGCCTTTCGGGCATCCCTCTCCCCCTCAGGGACCCTACCCGGTCGGTGGCCAACGGAATGGTTCTCCTGACCAACGACCGGAAGGGCATGGGTCTGGCTCCGGACATGAGCGTGGCCCACAGCGTCGCCCTCGCCAGCCTGCGGCGTTTCTCGAACCGGTGGGGTTGGCTGCGGCGGAGGGAGGAACGGGCCGCCGTGGAACGGCTCACCAGGGGCTTCCGCCTCGGCGCCCCCTCCCTGGATGCCCCGGTCCGGGCCCTGTCCGGGGGGAACCAGCAGAAGACCTATCTGGCTCGGTGCCTCCTCCCCACCCCCAGCCTCCTACTCCTGGACGAGCCCACGAGGGGAATCGACGTGGGGGCGAAAGCCGACATCTACGACCTGATGGGAGAGTGGGTCCGGTCGGGAATCGCCATCCTCCTCATCACGTCCGAGATGGACGAGCTCCTCACCCTGAGCCACAGGATCCTGGTGATGTCCCGGGGGCGGGTGACGGCAGATTTCCCCCGGGGAACCGCATCGAAGGACCGTATCCTGGAGGCGGCCATGGGGCACGGTGGAGGAGCGGCATGAACGGTTCCTCGGGTGTGAGCCTGCGGCAGTGGTGGGCCAGTCCGGTGGCCCGGGCTCTCCTGGCTCTCCTCCTCATGGTGGTCATCGGGTGCCTTTTCAACGCCGACGGCGCCTTCTTCCGCTGGAGCGTGCACCGGGACATGCTGCGGCAGGTCTCGGTCTTCGGAATCCTGGCCTGCGGGATGACCGTGGTGATCATCACCGCCGGCATCGATCTCTCCGTCTCCAGCGTCCTCGCCCTGGCCGCGGTCTTCTTCGCCTGGCTCCTCCTCCCCCTCGGATGGCCAGCCCTTTTGGCCATCCCCGTTGTTCTGGCGGCAGGCACGGCTCTGGGCTCGGTGTCCGGCATTCTGGTGGCGCGGATGCGGATCCAGCCATTCATCGTCACCCTGGCCATGATGGTGTTCGCCCGAGGGCTGGCGAAGGTGGTTTCAGGGGGACGAAAGATCACCAACTATGTCATGGACTCCGAGGGCACGGCCCGGGTCGTGGATCTTCCCCGGGTCTTCGATCTCATCGACAGCCGGATACTGGGGGGAAACCTCTCCATCGTCACCGTGATCTTCCTCCTCTCCGTGGCCCTGACCTGGGTGATCCTCTCCCGCTTGCGCCTGGGACGCCACATCTTCGCGGTGGGGGGGAACGAGGAGGCGGCTCGTCTCTCGGGGGTCCCAGTCCGCCGGACCCTGGTGGCGGCCTATGCCCTCTCCGGTTTCTTCGCCGCCGTGGCGGGCATCTGCCAGGCGGCGCAGGAGACACAGGGAGACCCGGAGACGGGGATGGCTTACGAGCTGGACGCCATCGCCATGGTGGTCATCGGAGGGACGACGCTGGCCGGCGGGAAGGGGAGCGTGGTTCTGACCCTCATCGGGGTCCTGACCATTGGATATCTTCAGAAGATCCTGTCCCTGAATGCGGCTCCCGAAGCCACGCGCCTCATGCTGACGGGCGCCATCATCATCTGCGCCGTACTCTTCCAGCGGGGGAAGAAATGACCGGAGGAGACCGATGAAGCGAATACCGAAGGTCTGGGTGGCGGCATGCACGCTGGTCTGGGCCGTTGGGTGCGGGCCCGCCGGGCCCCCGGAGAGGGTCGTCACCACCGGCAGCCTCTATGACGAGATGATCGATCTGGTGGGCCTGGCGGAGTTTCCCGACCCCGGGTACAGCACGGTGCAGTTCTCCTCCTACGATCGCCGGAGCAACCTCCCTGAGGGACCGGGCTGGTTTGCCAACTCCGACGGCTTCGGGGGAGAGCCTATTCCCGGATTCGACTCGGTTCTCGTCCAGCCCGGTGCCGACTCCATCGGCGAGTACCTCATGGCGGACGTCCAGGGACCCGGAGCCCTGGTCCGACTCTGGACCGCCTCCATCGACGGCGATGTGAAGCTCTACCTGGACGGAGAGGATGATCCCCTGTACGAGGGGTCCGCCGACGAGTTCTTCCGGAGGCCCCTGGACGTGTTCGAGGAGGCTTCCGAGTTGGACGCCATGGCCATGGTGGGGACTCTGAACCAGCGGGACGGGACCTACATTCCCATCCCCTTCGCCCGAGGCCTCCGCCTCGTCTGGATCGGGAACCTGGACCACACCCACTTCTACCAGGTGGACGTGCGCAAGTACGCCCCGGGAACCCGGGTGGAGACCTTCCGGCCCGAGGATCTCCGGACGTACAAGGAGACCATCGACCGGGTCACCGAGGTCCTGGCGGACCCCGATACCAACCTGCCCTCCCGCTCCCAGCAGAGTCCGACCCACATCGCCGTCGACCTGGAGCCCGGCGATGGGGTCGATGCCGTGGCCTTCCAGGGCCCCGGGGCCCTGGAGCGCCTGGAGCTGATGTTGGACGCCCCGAACCTGCCCCGTGCCCTCCGACAGACCGTTCTCCTCATCCAGGCAGACGAGCATCCCGTGCCCCAGGTGGAGTCACCCCTGGGGGACTTCTTCGGCGCCGCACCCGGCGTGAACCCCTATGGGTCTCTCCCCTTCACCGTCCGCCCCGACGGCCTCATGATCTCGCGCTGGGTGATGCCCTACAAGGAATCGCTCCTGGTGAGGCTGGAAAACCGGGGCGACCAACCGGTCACCATCACCGGGTCGGCCCTCCCCATGGCCTATGAGTGGGACGATAGCCGGTCCATGCACTTCCGGGCCCGGTGGCGGGTGGACCACGACATGGTACCGGATCCCGCGGCGGTTCAGGACCTCCCCTTCCTTCTGGCCCAGGGCGAGGGGGTATACGTCGGCACCACGTCCATCCTCCTGAACCCCACCCCGGTCCCCACCCCCGGGGGCGGCTGGTGGGGAGAAGGGGACGAAAAGGTCTTCGTGGACGGAGAGGCCCGGCCTTCGATTTTCGGAACGGGCTCCGAGGACTACTACAACTACTCCTGGTCCTCCCCGGACATCTTCGCCCTCCCCTACTGCGGCCAACCCCGGAACGACGGGCCCGGCAACCGGGGATTCGTCACGAACTACCGCTGGCACGTCCTGGATGCCCTGCCCTTCCAGCAGGAGATCAGGTTCTACATGGAGGCCTACCCCCATGAACGGACGCCGGGATTCTCCTACGCCCGCGTTGGCTATCACTACGGCCGTCCCGGGATGACCGACGACCACGAGTCCCTCACTCCCGATGACATCCGGGAGCCCCGTCCCGCCGGAGTCTGGATGCCGGCGGCCCGGGGAGGAGCCCGGAACAGTGTGTTCTACCAGGCCGAGGAGCTGGGCAGAGGTTCCGGGGTGGTCCTGGAGACGGGAGCCCTCTACGCCGGAGGCCGTATCGCCGTGCGGCGGCCGGTGGCGGCCGGCGCCCGGTGGCGGTTGACGGTGCCCATTACGGAGGAGGGGGATTACAGGATCCACTTCGTGGCCCGCCTGGACCCGAACGGGTCCGCGGTCCAGGTGCGGTGGGACGGAGAGGCCGTGGCCCTCGGCACCGGCGCAAGCAACCTGGTCCTTCACCGGCCCTATCGGACGCTCCTGAGAGATTTCACGATCCGACCACTCCATCTCGCGCCGGGAGCCCACACCCTGGAGTTCGTGTGGGAGGGTGCCGGGCCCGAGGTCGAGCGGCCCGAGATCGCCCTGGACTTCGTATGGGTGCAGAAGGTGGGGTGAGGAGAACGAGCATGATCAACCGTGCCTTTTCGTTCCTCGCCCTCTCCTCGCTGGCGCTGGCGGCCTGTGGCACCAGTGCCGGGGAGTCCCACGCAGGCACGCCGGACGATCCCTGGATCATCGGGATGAGCCAGTGCAATCTGGGAGAGCCCTGGAGGGTCCAGATGGACGCCGACGTCCGGACCGCGGGGGAACGCCACCCCAATCTCCGCCTGATCTTCAAAGACGCCCAGAACAACTCCCTTACGCAACGGGCCCAGGTCGAGGAGTTCGTGGAGCAGGGCGTGGACCTCATCATCATCAGCCCGAAGGAGGCAGCTCCCCTCACCCGTCCGGTGGCGGAGGCGGTGAGACAAGGGGTCCCCGTCATCGTCCTGGACCGGGAAGTACAGGGCGAGGAGTACACCACCTTCATCGGCGCCGACAACGTCCGGATCGGCAGGGAGGCGGGAGCCTGGATACGGGAAGCTCTGGGGGGTCAGGGCAAGATCGTGGAGCTCAAGGGCCTCATGACCTCCACTCCGGGGCAGGACCGCAATCGAGGCTTCCTGGAGGGCTTGGCCCTGGACGAGAACCCGGGGCTGGAGCTGGTCTTCACCGGTGAGATGCAGTGGTTGGAGCCGAACGCCCGAAGGGAGATGGAGTCGGCTCTGGCTACGAACGCCAGGATCGACGCCGTGTACGCCCATAACGACCCCGGCGCCCACGGAGCCTGGCTGGCGGCGCGGGCGGCGGACCGGGAAGACGAGATGCTCTTCGTGGGGATCGATGCCCTTCCGCACGAGGGCCAACGATATGTTCAAGAGGGGATCCTGGACGCCACATTCCTCTATCCCACCGGCGGAGAGGAGGCCATTGAAATCGCCCTGGCCATCCTCCGGGGAGAGGAAACTCCGAAACGCATCACCCTGGGCACCCGGCTCTTCACCCAGGAGAACGTGACGGAAGGGGGTGTCGCCCTTCCGGCTGAGGGCGCAGAGCACCGGTAGAACCAAACTCGGGAGACACCAAGATGAAGCAGCCTATCGCACTGTTCTGGCCAGGCGACGGTCGCGACGTACCGAATCAGCTGGCCCTCCCCAGCATCGTCGAGGCTACGGAGCAGATGGAAGCGGCTCTGAAGCACCTGGGCCGGGAGCCCTACCGGGTGGAAGGGTTCCTCACCAAGCCTCACCACGCCATCGAGAAGCTGGGCCCCATCCAGGACCCGATGATCGGTATCTGCGTGCACTGGTTCTACGGGCCCCACACCACGGAAGGGGTGGTGGGCAAGGACAACCCCCTCCTCCTGGCCAGCAACTTCTCCGGCCAGTGGCCGGGTCTGGTAGGGCTGTTGAACACCGGCGCCTGCCTGGAGAGCCTGGGACGCCCCTTCTCCAGAGTGTGGACCGACGCGCGAGATTGGACCGCGGACGAGCGCTTCATGGCCCGCCTGGAGGAGTGGTGCGAAACGGGCCGGATCGCCTACGGTGAGGAGGACATCGCCTACCACGCTCCCATCTCCGCCGAGGCCGCCGCGCGGGCCCACGCGGTGGCCAGGGGGCTCCAGGACCGGAGGGCGCTGATCCTGATGCTGGGAGACACCTCCATGGGGATGATCAACGGGTACTTCGGTCCCCGCCTCCTGAACCGGCACCATTTCACCGAGCACAAGGTGGATCAGGCCTG
>JASFRP010000089.1:0-8982 GCA_050114895.1 Gemmatimonadota bacterium | reverse complement strand
GGTGCCCATCCGGAGTCTCCGTGACCTGAAGGCGGGAGTTGTTCCGGAGGATACCTAGTCCGTATCCCGGGGAAGAATCGGTCCGGTGCTTCCGGTGTGCGAAGGCCCCATTGCGCGTGGGGGGCCGAAGCCTTCCGTTTTACTGGTTTCAATCTCGAAGACGAGAGGATGGAGCATGGCGAAAGGCGGGGGACCAGGGTCGAAACTCGGGGGTCAGTCCGAGGTAGCGCCACTCAAGCGAGTCCTGCTGAAACATCCACAGGACGCCTTCCAGAGCTTCGTGGTGATAACGGAGGAGTGGAAGCGGTTGGGATACCTCAGGCAACCGGAGCTCGGGAAGGCCATCAACGAGTTCGACAGGTTTGTGGGGATCCTGGAGTCCCTCGGGGCCCGAGTGGACTTCCTCCCGCCCGACCCGGAGACGAGCCTCGATTCCATCTATGTGAGGGACGCTTCCATCGTGACCG
Organism: Gemmatimonadota bacterium; assembly: GCA_050114895.1. Lineage (GTDB taxonomy): Bacteria > Gemmatimonadota > Gemmatimonadetes > Longimicrobiales > Gaopeijiaceae > JASFRP01. The sequence continues at coordinate 8,515 of JASFRP010000089.1, read as the reverse complement.
ATGGAGGAGTCATCCTCTGCAACATGGGAAAGGAAGCCCGTTCGGGGGAGCCCATGGCTCAGCGGGTGGCTCTGGAGTCCCAAGGAATCCCGATTCTGGGAGAGATCACCGGGGCGGGTCGCGTCGAGGGGGGGGACTTCCTTTGGCTTGGCGGGGGAACCGCCGTGATCGGCCGAGGCTACCGGACCAACGACGAGGGGATCCGGCAGCTCAAACAGCTGCTATCGGAGACGGCCAGGGAGCTCATCGTGGTACCCCTCCCCCACTGGAGAGGGCCCGGGGACGTCTTCCATCTCATGTCCATGCTCAGCCCCATTGACGAGAATCTCGCCCTGGTCTACTCACCCCTTCTTCCGGTCCCCTTCAGAGAACATCTCCTGGCGCGCGACATTAAGCTCATCGAGGTTCCGGACAGCGAGTTCGAGACCATGGGGTGCAACGTCCTCACCGTTTCTCCCCGTGTGTGCGTCATGCTGGAGGGGAACCCCGTGACCCGGTTCCGGTTGGAGGAGGCCGGAGCGAAGGTCCACCTCTACCAGGGAAACGAGATCAGCATCCCGGGGTCCGGAGGACCCACCTGCCTCACCCTTCCCCTGCTAAGGGGGGCGTGAACAAGGGCGCCGTCAGAGCACCCTACCCGCCGCAGCGGATTCCTCGAGGACGTGTGCGGTCAGCCCGCCGGCATGCTGCTGTTCCAGATGTCCCGGTGGAGCTTCCAGCTCCCTCCGTCGTTCTTCCACACGACGAGGTACTTCCCGTAGTCGATGGTCTGGCCCCCCTCCGCCCCGAGGGTGTACGTCCCTACCTCGACGGCGGCTTCCCCGTGGACCTCGAGCTCCAGGCTCTCGAGCTTTACGGTCTTGATCCCCATGCCCATGGCCCCCCGCCAGAACTCCTCGATCCCCGCCGGTCCCGTGACGAAGTCGCTGTTCCCCGGCAGGAGCTGGCCGTCCTGGGTATACAGGGCCGCCACCCCGGCGGCATCCTGCCCTGCAAAGCTCTCCGTGAACCTCTGGTTCGCGGCAGCGATGGCCGCGTGGGCATCTGAGGACATCGGGTCTCCTCCTTCATCGGTGGTTCGATGGGGGCCGACGCGCCATGCACAGCGTTCCCACGACACAGAGCGCATCGGTGGTGGCTGAGTGGTGAATAGGTGCGACCGTGTGGGGGTAAGCTTTTCCTTTGGCGGGACCCAGGCAAGGTTCCTTTTCGGACTACAGAAGGATGGGATCGTGGTGCTGCCCCCTCCGGGGGTCGCTCCCCAGCCCGGGCTCGTTCCGCTGCCGCGCCGGAACCTCAGGAATGGAAGAAGAGGTACGCGATGAAGATCGCCGCGATGATCCCCACGAGGTCGGCGAAGAGACCGCAGGCCACGGCGTGGCGGGTCTTCTTCACACCCACTGATCCGAAGTACAGGGCGATGATGTAGAAGGTCGTGTCCGTGGCGCCCTGGAAGGTGCTGGCCAACCGGCCCACGAAGGAGTCCGCCCCGTAGGTCTGCATGGCGTCCACCATCATTCCCCGGGCACCGCTTCCCGAGAGGGGTTTCATGAGGGCGGTGGGGAGCGCCTCGATGAAATCGGTGTTGACCCCCATGGAGGTGAAGGCCCGGCCCACACCCGCCACCAGAAAGTCCATGGATCCCGAGGCCCGGAACACGCCGATGGCCACCAGGATGGCCACCAGGTAGGGGATGATCTTGATGACGACGGTGAATCCCTCCTTGGCCCCATCGATGAAGGCCTCGTAGACGTTCACCTTCCGAATCATGGCCAGCCCGATGAAGCCGGCGATGATGCTGAAGAGGAGGACGTTGGCCACCAGGTTGGAGACGGTCTCAACCTGGTCCTGGGGGAGGCGGGAGAAGAAATAGATTGTTCCTCCCACGATCCCCGTCAGCCCACCCAGGTAGGCCAGGATGGTCCGGTCCAGGAGGTTGATGCGCTGGACCATGGCCACCACGATGAGGCCCGCCAGGGTGGAGAAGAAGGTCGTGAGGAGGATGGGGAGGAAGATGTCCGATGGGTTGGCGGCTCCCATCTGAGCCCGGTAGACCATGATGCTGATGGGGATGACGGTGAGACCCGAGGTGTTCAGCACCAGGAACATGATCTGGGCGTTGGTGGCGGTCTCCTCGTCGGGGTTCAGGGACTGGAGCTCCTTCATGGCCTTCAGCCCCAGGGGGGTCGCCGCGTTGTCCAGCCCCAGCATGTTGGCGGCGAAGTTCATGATCATGGAGCCGTAAGCCGGGTGATCCTCCGGCACCTCCGGGAAGAGCTTGTGGAAGAAGGGGCGGACCACCCGGGCCAGGAGCCTCACGGCCCCCCCCATCTCCCCCACCTTCATAAGGCCCAGCCAGAGGGTCAGGACCCCGATGAGCCCCAGGCAGATGTCCACCGCCACGCCGGCCATCTCGAAGGTGGAGTTGACCATCGTGGTGAAGATCTCCGTGTCCCCGAAGAAGACCAGACGCACCAGCCCTACAACCAGGGAGACGAGGAAGAAGGCGATCCAGATGTAATTCAGGACCATGGCTCCACTCCGGCCAGGAGCTCCGACAGCACCGGCGCGTGTTTGCGCACCACGGTGTCCTTGTCCGTCATCTCGAATTCATAGGTCACCACGGTGAGGCCCTGCTCTCCGCCCCAGGTTCCGAAGGAGCCCGGGGTGGGGTAGCCCACATCCGACACCAGAGGGAGCCTCGTCTTCTCGGAAATCCACGTTGCCAGGGGGCTCCCTTCTGCGTCGTCGATGCAGGCCAGGGGGGCGTGGAGGGCGACGACCGCCTCCGGCTCCAGCTCCTCGATGAGGCGGATGAGGGCTCGGGTCTCGGGCTCCGAGCCGGGACCGGCTCCGGGGCTCAGCACCACTTCTCGAGGTGCGTCCAGGGTCGAGCGGTGCATGACCGGATCCGGTCGCCAGTCTCGGGTGGGGAAGTTGCGGTTCAGATCCACCCCCCGGGCGTTCCCCCGGGTTCCCCGGATGAGGCCATCGGGGTTCGCCGCTACCACCACCGCCGAGTGGCGCGGAGGCTCCGTCAGCAGGCGCAGGGCCCGGGAGAGGGCGATGGTGGTCTCCCCTTCCTCCCCGTGGATCCCGGCATGGATCAGGAGCTTACAGCGCCCGGAGGGGCGCCACACCTCCAGCGGGAGCCCCAGGACCGATGCCCCGTAGGGTTCCGGAGACCAGAGGAGGGTGCCGATGTCGGAGGAGGGGCGGAGATTCATCGTTGGGCTCCCCGGTGTGGGAGAGTGGCGCTGGGCCGGCGTTCCTCACGGGTCATGAGGGTAGCGGCGCCGTGTTGGTGACGAAGCGCCGGAAGACCTCGTCCAGGTGGGCGAGAACCACCTCCTTCAGGCGCAGGTCGGCGGCTTCGACGGCACGCCGGAGGACCGGCACCGTGAGGCCCGTCTCGAAGGCCGATGCCACCGGGGCGCAACTGAGGTGCCACCGCTCCGGGGCGACGCCGTTCCGGTCTCTGTCGTAGGGCCGGAAGAAGCCGAAGGCCTCGGAGGCCCGCATGCGCTCGTCCAGCCAGTCGTGCAGCGGCCCGAACATTCCTCCGGGATCCACCTCCTCCGGCACGAGCTGCACCTCGTAGCCCTCGGGCCGGGCCGCGGCATCGAATATGTCCAGCTCCGTGCCCCAGTGGTGCCGGGACGCCCCCGGGAGGGCGGACCAGCGGAGGATGGCGAAGACCAGCTCCCTCCGGGAGAGGGAGGTGATGTCCAGGGGCGCGGCCCGGCTATCCAGGACCGGGAGCTCCCCGTCCGCCTTCCGGTTCCAGATGGAGAGCTGCCGGTGGAAGCTCCGGAACCCACTCAGGATCCGGAGGTCGAACCCCGCCTTCCGCGCGGCCCTCTGGAGCTGAAGAAACGGCTCGACGACGTCCCGATGCACCGGCGCGCCCAACACCTTGGCGTCATCCGGCGAGCAGAGATGCTCTTCCGTCTGGCCTGTCAGAAGTGGGGCGTGCACGCTTCAACGCCGCGGGATCGAGAGGGTGTGCACGACCTCTCCATCGACTCCGGTCACAGTGACCCTCAGCTCGTCTGTCGTGGCGTCGACCCGGGCCACCTGATCCTGACCCAGGACAAGGAGGTGGTAGAGGTGCTCCACGTCGGGACCGGGTGGCGTGTAGGAGAACCGGTGTCGATGCCCGGCCATTACCAGGTCTATGCCTGCCTCGTTGGCGGTCTCGACCCAGGGTCCGGGCCCGTCCTCCAGCCATCCCCAGCCGGGTTGATGCATGAGGATCACCCTGAAGGGGGCTTCGGCTACCCGGGCCTCGGTTACCACGTGCTCTTTGAGCCAGGCCAGCTCGTCTGCCCGGTAGGGGATCGTCCGGTTCAGCTCCGCGTACACGTTGGTGTCGTCCGCCTTGTCCTCGCCGGTGTCCAGGACGATGAGGTGGACGGGGCCGGCGTCCCGGGCGTAGTAGAAGCGGCCCTCCGGCGTCGGAACGTAGTCCCGCAGGCGCCGGGCGAAGGGGCCACGCATCTCGTGGTTGCCCCGGACGAAGATGAGCGGCCTGTCGGCTCCCAGGCCGGCGAGTGTGGGACGCAGCCACACTCGGAAGAGCTGCTCTTCGTTATCGATCCAGTCGAAGGCGTCTCCGAGATGAACCAGGAATTCCGTTTCGTCCCAGTCGATGGCCTGGTTCAGCCGCCGGATGCGTTCCGTGTCCTCGTGGGTGTCGGTGATCAGGGTGAAGGACACCGAGGGATTTCGCTCATCCAGGGTCGTGAACCGGTGGGGTCCGCTCCGAGCGTCCAGCCCCTTGTCCGGCCAGTAGGCCTTCAGCTTCACCACACGGGTGGCGACCGCCTCGTAGCCATAGGTGGTCCCCGGCGAGAGGCCCTCCAGCTGGACCACGTGGCGGGTCCCCACCGGCACCAGGCCGTCCACCTGGGGCTCGGCGACCTCCGAGAGATCGCCTCCGGTGCCGTAGAAGACCTTCGCTTGGCTGGGCGTGTCGGTGAACCAGACGATGGTGGCGCGGGTCTCCCCGGTGGAGACCAGGTAGGGGCCCTCGGTGATGACCGGGCGCGTGTCGAAGACCTTGAACGGCTCGGACTGCGCCCAAGCGGGGGCGACGGAGGGGAGCAGGGCTGCAGTGAGAACGAGTGCTCGGGGAATCATGCGCGGAACCTATGCCGACAGGCAGTCGCCGGGCAACGGCCCTCGGCAAACCCAGCCAGAAGCTTCTTGCGTTTTTCTCGCAACATCGCGGTATTGGGACCTTTGTGGCGGCCGCTTGGCCGCGCTCGTCGTCTCATCTCCGGAAAACTCCAATGCAAGGCCTCATCCGCGAGCTTCGCCAAGCGGAGCGTTCGCTCCGTCGAGATCCGATCTTCTCTGTCACGGCCGTCCTGACGCTGGGCCTCGGGATCGGGGCCACCACAGCGGTGTTCAGCGTCCTCTACGGGGTCATGCTGGCACCTCTACCGTTTCCGGATGGGGAGCAGCTGGTGCGGGTATACTCCACGAACCCGCGGCAGAACATCCTTCACGGCCAGATGAGTCCTTCCGACCTCTGGGACATGAAGGTGGACTCCCGATCGGTCCAGGCCGCCTCGCCCATCTTCCCCTATGAGGGGACGCTGGAGGATGAGGCGGGCAACCCGGTGCGGATTCCCGCGTACGTGGTGTCCGCCGACTTCTTCGACGTCTTCTCTTCTCCCATGATCCTGGGTCGTGGATTTCTCCCGGAGGAGGATGAGCCCGGCAGTCCCTTCGAGATCGTCCTCAGTCATCAGCTCTGGCAGACGGCCCTGGGCGGAAACCCGGATATCATCGGTGCTTCCGTCACCATCGACGCCGGGACCGGCGTGGTGGTGGGTGTCGCGCCCCCCTCCCTTCGGTACCCTCGGGACGCCGCCCTGTGGGTGTTGCCGGGGTTCGACTGGCCGAACATGGCACGCAGGGGCCGGAGTTGGGACGCCGTTGCCCGCCTCACTCCCGGGTCCAGCGTGGAGGAAGCCCAGTCGGAGTTGAGTGTCATCGCCTCCCGGTTGGCCCAGGAGCACGTGCAGTGGAACAACGGCGTCGGGGTGGAGGTGGTCCCACTGAAGGAGTCCATCGTGGGGGATCTGGACACGGCGCTGCTGATTCTCATGGCCGCAGCCGCGGGACTCCTGGCAGTGGCAGCGGCCAACGTGGCCAATCTCCTGCTTGCCCGGGGAGCCTCGCGGATGCACGAGACCGCCCTCCGGGCCGCCCTGGGGGCCAGTCGCTGGCGGATCATGGGCACCCTCTTTGCCGAGGCCTTCGTGACCTCCTTCGCAGGGGGAGCCTTTTCCATCGGTTTCGCCCTGGTGAGCATTCAGCTCTTCAAGCGCCTGGCACCGCCCTCGGTCTCCATCCTGGGGGAGGTGACCTTCGGCTGGCAGCCCCTGGTTTTCGCCGGTGCCGTGACGGTGGGTACGACCCTCGTGTTCGGGCTCCTCCCGGCCCTCCGGGCCTCATCCGCCGACATCCGAAGCCTCATGGGATCCGGAGGTCGACGCTCCACCACGGGGGTGCAGGGGTCCTTCCTCCGCTCGGGGCTGGTGATGGCGGAGGTGGCGGTGGCCACCTCCCTGGTCATCGCTTCGGGGCTCCTCCTCAAGAGCTTCCGGAACATCTCCGAGACGGATCCGGGGTTCCAGCTTCGGGAGGCGGTGACCTTCAATGTCATCCCGCCCATCGGCCTCTACGGCGACTGGGACAACCTGGCTCAGTATTACGACGCCCTTATCGCCGAGCTCGAGACCCTCCCGGGGGTCACCGGGGTCACCGTCATGGCCAGCCTTCCCCTGGGCACCGATTTCGGTATCCGGCGTCCGATCCGGGTGATGGACCTTCCGGAGCCCGTTCAGGGGGAGGAGCCCCAGTCGTTTCTCCGGGCCGTGGGGGTGGATTTCTTCGATGTCATGGGAGTTCCCGTGCTGGAAGGGCGAGGCTTCAACGACCTGGACACCAGGGACGGCGCTCCCGTCGTGGTGGTGAACGAAGCCTTCGTGCAGCGGCACCTCTCGGACGGCCGGGGCATGAACCGACGGCTCTCCATGTATTCCAGGAATTTCGGGCCCATCGGCCAACTGTTGAATGAGGAATTGGAGGTGGTGGGCGTGGTGGGTGACGTGCGTTACGCCGGACTCACCGCGGAACCGGAGCCCATCATCTATTTTCCCAGGCCGCAGGCGCCGTTCCGGAGGCAGACGGTGGTAGTCGGGACAGATTCGGATCCGGCGGACCTCTTCGCAGCGGTCCGTGACAGGGTGGCGGGGGTGGACCCCCAGGTGGCTCTCAGCGGCCTCAGCACCATGGAGGATGTAGTCCGGGCCTCCACGGTGAGCCAGCGCTTCATGGCCACGCTCATCCTGCTTTTCGGGATCATGGCCCTGGTGATGGCCATCGTGGGGATCTACGGGGTGGTCTCCTACCAGGTCACGGAGCGGGTGAGAGAGGTGGCGGTCCGGATGTCTATCGGCGCCACACCGGGAGAGGTCCTCCTTCTCATCCTGAAGTCGGGCTCCCGCGTGTGGGGCGTGGGGGTGATCGCCGGGGTAGGGGGGACCATCCTGCTTCGGCAGGTCGTGGCAAGCCAGCTCTATGGGGTTAGCGCCACCGATCCCACCATTCTCCTGGGGGCAGGCCTGATTCTCGGTGCCGTCTCCGCAGCCGCCACGGCGCTCCCGGCCTACCGGGCCACCCGGCTGGAGCCGGCGACGGTACTGCGGGAGGCGTGAGAAAGGTGTGCGCCCGTCACGCTTCTTCGATCCCAGGCTCCTCGGGTGGCCAAAGGTGCCGGAGGAACCGCTGGGGAGCGTGGAGGAAGTCACGAACCAGGATGACCGAGTCCAGCTCCTGGAATCGCGCGGTCCGGATTCGACCGCCGTCGAAGAGGAAGATGCGGGCCCCGGGGATGGCCATGAGGATGGGGGAGTGGGTGGCGATGATGAACTGCCCTCCCTGAAGGACCCCCTCCCGGACCATGGCCAGGAAGGCCAGCTGGCTCTGGGGCGAGAGCGCAGCCTCCGGCTCGTCCAGCAGGTACAGGCCCTGGGGGACCAGCCGGGTCCTCAACAGATCCAGGAAGGCCTCTCCGTGGGAGCGGGCGTCCGGGTCCTCGCCATAACGATCGGTGAGCTCCGCGATGGACCCTCGATGAACGCCGAGGGCGAGACTTCGTGCCAGCGGGCTCGCTTCCCTCAGCTCTCCGTCCAGTCTGCGAAGCTCGGCCTCGTGCTCGACACGGCGAGCCATGACCGCCTTCTGGAAGCCGAAGAAGTCCTCGGCCCGGAGGAAGAACCCCCGGTGGGTGCGGCTCCGCCATGTCAACCGGAGGACCTCTGCCAGCCGTCGCTGGGCTTTCAGCGTGGGGTCCGAGGCCAGGCTCCCACTTCCCACGGCGGGGAGGTTCGCCGCAAGTGCCAGCGACTCCAGGAGCGTGGACTTTCCCGAGCCGTTCTCCCCGACGAAGAGGCTGACGGGCACATCGAGGTCCATCGCCTCGAGAGACCGAATGGCC
>JASFRP010000088.1:0-8986 GCA_050114895.1 Gemmatimonadota bacterium | reverse complement strand
AGCGAGCTGCCCCAACAGCTGGTAGGCGTCCCAACGCCCGAACCCGTAGTCTTCCTCCAGCCACTCCACGAGCTCGACGTGGGCCAGTCGGAACGCGTCGATGAGGGGACGGGCGCTCCCGGCGACCATGATGTACTCTTCATCTTCTATGCGAGGCCAATCGATGGTCTTCCCCTTGATGAGGTCCACCTCCAGGACGACATCCATGGAGGTCTCCAGGCCACTTCCGTTCATCTCGCCGTAGCCCTGTCGGGCATGCCCATCCCCGAAATAGAAGTAGGCTCCCTCGTGGAAGATGGGGAGGTAAACAGTCGCGCCTTCCCTGATCTCCTGGGCATCCATGTTCCCGCCGAAATCTCCAGGCCAGAGCCCGCCGAAGGCCTCCTGCCCCCTGGGCGCTACCGCCACACGTCCTAGCATGGGCTTCAGCTCGATGGTGATCTCATCCATCTCGCTTCCGGGGAGCGCCACGGTACCCGTCATGGCATCCGGATCCAGGGCCCAGAGGTACCGCTGGGACGGGACCGGGGGGTTGAGCATCCTGACCCTGGCGTCGGCGGAGAGTCCGCCGAAGTTCGGCCCGATGTTCGACGCCGCGTACTCGTAGTTCGGCACTACCTTGTGGACCTTCACGACCAGAATGTCGTTCGGCGTGGCCCCTTCGACGAAGATGGGCCCCACCTCCCCGGGGAAGGATCCTCCCTCCGGGCTGAAGTACTCCCCCCAATTGGTTTCCGACACCAGAACTGTTCCCGGCCTGACGGTGAGGACCGGATCCCGTACCGCGAAGGTCGGCTGCGCCACTGTCGGCGTGAAGTAGACCGTGTCGGGAGCCTGGGCGGCCAGGTGGCCAGGGGCCAAGCTCAGGGGTACGGCCAGGGCAAGGGTGACGAGGGGAAACGAAGAGCGGAACATGAGACGCGCCTCCAGCTTTCCATGGGATTGGGGTATCCGTTGGATCTTAGGGTTGACCCCGCCCAGGAAGCCAGCCTCGGAAGGGCAGGGTATGGCCCCCTGCTGTGGCCTCGACGGCCTTCTCCACCGGGCCCGGCCAGTCGCGGCTCCGGGGCCTCACTCCCCTCCGGCCAGAAAGTCCACCGCCACATTCGCCAGAGCCCGGACCCCCACTGGAAGCGCGGCCTCGTCGGCGAAGAAGTAGGGAGAATGGTTCACCGCCGCCTCCCCGAGAGGGATGGAGTCGGGGATGACCCCCAGGAAGAAGTAGAGACCCGGGACTTCCTGCTGGTAGTAGGAGAAATCCTCCGAGCCGGTGATGGGCGGCACTTCCGTCGCCATTCCCGGACCGGCAATCCGCTCCAGCGTCGCCACCATCCGTCTCGTGAGATCCGGGTCGTTGTAGGTTACCGGGAGGGGTGCGGTGAGGCGGACATCCACCGTGGCACCGGCGCTCTGGGCAACACCCTCCGCCGTCCGGTGGATTGCTTCTTCGATCTGCTCCCCCATCCCTGGATCCAGGGTTCGGACGGTTCCCACCATGACCACGCTGTCGGGAATGATGTTGCTCCGAACCCCTCCGTCGATCTGGCCGATGGTCACCACTGCGGGGGCCTTCGTGATATCCGCCTGGCGGCTCACCACCGTCTGCAGCCCCAGGATGATCTGGGCGGAGGTCACGATGGGGTCCACCCCACCCCAGGGCATGGCCCCGTGGGTTTGCCGGCCCTTCACGGTGATGTAGAGGGTCTGGACAGAGGCCATTGCACCCCCGGCTCTGTAGCCGATGGATCCGGTGGGCAACGGCATGACGTGGAGCCCGAATATGGCATCGGGTCGGGGGTCCTCCAGAGCGCCTTCCGCAATCATGAGGTCGGCCCCACCCCTCTCACCGGCGGGAGCCCCCTCCTCGGCGGGCTGGAAGAGGAAGGTCACGGTTCCCGGCAGCCGTTCCCGCATCCCCGCCAGGACCTCGGCTACCCCCATGAGGATCGCTATGTGGTTGTCATGTCCGCAGGCGTGCATGACCCCCACCTCCTGGCCGTTGTACTCCGTCCTCACCCTGGAGGCGAAGGGGAGATCCACCAGCTCCGTCACCGGCAGCGCGTCCATATCCGCCCGGAGAGCCACCACGGGACCCGGGAGCCCGCCGCGGAGCACCCCCACCACACCGGTGTGGGCCACACCCGTCCTGACCTCCAGCCCCAGAGACCGGAGGTGTTCGGCGACGATGCCAGCGGTGCGGAACTCCCGGTTTCCCAGCTCGGGGTGTTGGTGAAAGTCACGGCGCCAGGCCACGACCTTTTCGGTGACCTGGGTCACCCCCGCATCGATCTCCGCTCGAAGGGCGTCCAGGTCGGGACGGCTCTGGGACGATGCGGGCACTCCAATGAGGAGGACGGGGGAAGCCAGTACCAGGCAGGCGATGAAGCGGTTGAAGCGTATCATGTTCTCTATTCCAGGAGGCCTATACATCCAGGTTCTTCACGTATTTGGCGTTCTTCTCGATGAACTCCTTACGGGGTTCGACCTCGTCTCCCATGAGCTCGTCGAAGAGGCGGGAAGCCATGGCGCCGTCCTCGATGTCCACTCTGAGGAGCGTACGAGTCTCCGGATCCATGGTGGTCTTCCATAGCTGGTCCGGGTTCATCTCACCCAGGCCCTTGTAGCGCTGGACGGAGACCCCCTTCCCACCCTCACCCCCCTTCCCGTTGCCGAAGCGCTCGATGTACTCCTCCCGCTCCGCCTCCGTGTAGGCGTAATACTCCTGCTTCCCCTTTTGAACCCGGTAGAGAGGAGGCTGGGCGATGAACACGTACCCGCCCTCGATGAGCTCGGGCATCTGCCGGAAGAAGAAGGTCAGGAGGAGGGTCCGGATGTGGGCGCCGTCCACGTCCGCGTCCGTCATGATGATGATCTTGTGGTAACGGAGGCTCTCCATGGAGAAGTCGTCGCGGATTCCGGCGCCGATGGCGGTGATCATGGCCCGGATCTCGGTGTTGGAGAGGATCTTGTCGATGCGCGCCCGCTCGACGTTGAGGATCTTCCCCTTCAGGGGGAGAATCGCCTGGTAGGATCGGTCCCGCCCCTGCTTCGCCGAGCCGCCAGCCGAGTCTCCCTCGACGATGTACAGCTCGCAGAGACTGGGATCGGAAATGGAGCAATCCGCCAGCTTGCCGGGGAGGACCCCGCTCTCCAATGCGCTCTTCTTCCGGGCAAGGTCCCGGGCCTTCCGGGCCGCTTCCCTGGCCCTGGCCGCCTGGACGGCCTTCTCGATGATGGCCTTGGCGGCTTTAGGGTTCTCCTCCAGGAAGATGGAGAGCTGCTCGTTCACGGCCGTTTCCACGGCCCCCCTCACCTCCGAGTTCCCGAGCTTGGTCTTGGTCTGCCCCTCGAACTGGGGCTCCATGACCTTCACGCTCAGAACGCACGTGAGCCCCTCCCGAACGTCGTCTCCGGAGAGGCCTTCCTCAGCCTTCTTGAAGAGGCCGTTCTTACGGCCGTAGTCATTGATGGTCCGGGTCAGGGCCGCCTTGAAGCCGGTGAGGTGGGTACCTCCCTCGTGGGTGTTGATGTTGTTCACGAAGGTGTGGGTGTTCTCGCTGAAGCCATCGTCGTATTGCATGGCCAGCTCGATCTCCGCCTCTTCTCGGCTCGTCTCGAAGTAGATGATCTTCGGATGGAGGGGCTGCCTGCTCCCCCGGAGGAACTCCACGAAGGAGGCGAGTCCACCCTCGTAGTGGTAGTCCTCCTCCCGGGCCTTCCCATTCCCGTTCCGCTCGTCTCTCAGGACGATTCTCAGGCCCTTGTTCAGGAACGCCAGCTCACGAAGCCGGTTGGATAGGGTCTCGAAGTTGAATGAGAGCTCCGTGAAGATCTGTGGATCCGGCTTGAAGGTGACGATGGTGCCACTCCCGTTCCCTTCTCCCATCTCCTCGAGGTCGCTCTCCTTGATCCCCCTGGCATACCGCTGGCGGTAGCTCTTGTCGTCCCGAGTGATCCTCACCTCCAGCCACTCGGAAAGGGCGTTCACCACACTCACTCCAACACCGTGGAGCCCCCCCGATACCTTGTAGCTGGACTTGTCGAATTTGCCGCCCGCGTGGAGGGTGGTCATGGCCAGCTCCACCCCGGGAACCTTCTCCGTGGGGTGGATGTCCACGGGGATGCCCCGGCCGTTGTCCTCCACCCGCACCGAGTCGTCGGGGTGTATGGTCACCAGGACCTCGGTACAAAACCCGGCCATGGCCTCATCGATGGAGTTGTCCACCACCTCGTAGACCAGGTGGTGGAGGCCCCGGGCAGACGTGGACCCGATGTACATGCCAGGCCGTTTCCGGACTGCCTCCAGCCCCTTCAAGACCTGGATCTGACGAGCCGTGTACTCGCCGCCGGCTCCCTTTCCTGCCTCCATCTTCTTCGCCGTCATCGGGTTGGTTCCTGTCCTGAGATGGGGGGCTGATTTCGCCCCGTCACTCCTCTGCAAGCACGAAAACGATCCGCTCTATGAGGCCCTCCGTACGACCTTCGTTCACCTTCCGGAGGATCTCCGACTTCATCAGGTTCAGCTCCATGAGCCAGGCGCTGGACCGGACCTCCACAATGAGGGAAGTACCCCGGATCCCCTGGGCCCGGGTGACCTTGCCGATGGCCTCCCCCACCCGCTCTTGCCAGTCCTCCAGGACATCGGCCCGGAGAACTGCCTCTCTGAGCCCCACCTTCTCCAGGAACCCGCCCAGAAGCTCTCCCACCTTCTCTGGCCCGTTCCTCTGGGCCCCGGGGGGGAGCTTGCCACGTGAGCCGGCGCCGGGACCTCCGCTATCCCGCTTCACCGCTCCACGACACCTCCCCGGATCCGCCAGCGAGGGAGCGATTCCCGCCTGAGACGGATATCGCTCTCCTTGGGAACGGTCAGAAGCACCTGCCCCGTCTCCTCCTCCTCCATCAGAGACAGAATCCGAGCGCTCCGCCCGGGATCCAACTCCGCAAAGACATCGTCCATCAGCACGATGGGTTCCTGTTTCCTGGCCACTCTGATGGTGGCTGCCTCCGCCAGGCGAAGGGCAAGAGCCCCGGTTCGACGCTGCCCGCCGGAACCGAACTCCCTCAGGTCACGGTCACGCCCCCCCTCCTCCACCGTTAGGAGGATGTCGTCCCGTTGGGGACCCACCACCGTGCTGCCGAGGCGCAATTCTCGTTCCCTGGAGTCGGCCAACGCCTCACGGAACGCCCGGGCGATTCCTTCATCATCCCGGGCATCCTCAAGCTTCACACCGGGCTGGTATTCCATGCGGCCCTCCTGACCGCCGGAAACCCGGCGAAAATAACCCGAGAAGATTTCTCCCCACTCCTCAACCCACCTCAGGCGCTCACCCATGACCCGGGCTCCGTGGGTCACCAATCCACCGTCCCAGGCCTGAAGAGTCTCCCGCCCGTGCCCACCCCTCAAGGCCGCATTCCGCTGGCTGAGGATCTGCCGAAACTGCTGGAGTCGGCCGAGGTACCCCGGCACGTTCAGGGAAAGGACGATATCCAGGAAACGTCGCCGGGCCCCGGGGCCGTCACTCACCAGGGACACGTCCGCCGGGGAGAAGATGACAGCCGCCAGACGTCCCAGGCCGTCTCCGAGACGGTCCGGCTCTCGGCCGTCCACGGTGACCTTCTTTCGCTTCCCTCGAATCTGGAACGCGGCCGTCACCTCCACGCTCTCCGACTCTTCCTCCCCCTCCAACGCGCCCGCCACCCGAAAGACGTCCTCACCGAAGGTCACGAGATGATCGTCCCGGGTTCCCCGGAAGGACCGGAAGGTCTCGAGATAGTAGATAGCCTCGAGAAGATTCGTCTTTCCCTGAGCATTCTCGCCGACAATGGCGACGCCTTCGGCCGGAAGGTCCAGCTGCTGCACGGCCAGATTCCGAAAATGCCGGAGATCCAGCTCACTCAGGTGCACGGCGGGAGGCCCGGAAGGATCCCTTTCAGCATGGAGAAATTTAGCTCTTCCCCACCCTCTTGGCTACCCCCGGGGAGAGGCAGAAAGCGTTGAAAGAGAAGGGATTGCGGGCTTTTCTCCTCCCTTTTTGGGGTACGGCGGAGAGGTTGGCGGTGGCGAAGCCCCGACCTGGGGAGGATCACGAGGGAGGGGGGGTGGGGCATCCCGGGGGGCCATGTGCCGGATTCCCCCGGCCCACCGAGCCGTCAGCGGCCCTTGAAGTCGGCTTTGCGCTTCTCCAGGAAGGCGGTCATTCCCTCTTGCATGTCGTCGGTGGAGGCAAGGAGCCCGAAGAGGGACGCTTCGTTGGCCATGGCTTCCGAAAGAGACACGTCCAGGGCCCGATAGATGGACTCCATCGCCATGCGGACAGCGAGGGGGCCGTTCTTCGTGACTTTCCTCAGCAGCTCCTTGGCTCGCACCATGAGGTCAGCCTTCGGAACCACGCTGCTCACCAACCCCACCTCCAGGGCCCGTTGGGCATCGATCATCTCCCCCGTCAGGGTGAGCTCCACGGCCCGACCCAGACCGATGAGCCTGGCCAGACGGACTGTGCCCCCGTAGCCCGGGATGATTCCCAGCCCTACCTCCGGCAGACCGAACCGGGCGTTCTCGCTGGCGATTCGGAGGTGACAGGCCAGGGCCAGCTCGCATCCGCCGCCCAGGGCGTAGCCTCCCACCGCGGCAAGGACGGGTTTAGGGAAACGTTCCAGGCTGCGGAAGACACCCTGTCCCCTTCGGCTCACCTGCACACCCGCCAGAGCATCCATCTTGGCCAGCTCGCCGATATCGGCTCCAGCCACAAAGGCTTTCTCCCCGGCTCCGGTCAGGATGATTCCCCTCACCTGGTCGTCGTATCGCAGGCTGTCCAGGGCATCCCCCAGCTCCACGATGACTTCGGCATTGAGCGCGTTCAGCTTCTCCTCCCGATCGACGGAGAGAATGGCCAGCTCTCCGTCCCAGGAGATCTTGATGTACTGCAGATCACTCATGGGAATGTGCTCCTGCCGGTGGCCCCGCGGATGAGTACCCGTATCGACGGAATGTGGGAAGGTAGGCGGAACGGGACCGCTCCCGCCAGAACGAGTCGAGAGATCACCCCCCTCGGCCCGACCCGGGGCCATGGGCAGACCGTCCCGTCCGTGAGGAGGGCGCGAAGCCCCATTTCAATTTCCCCCACACACATCTACCTTTTCCCCTTCCTCCCCACTCGGAGGGAGCACCCAGCCGCGGGTTTTGCGCACCGTCTTTCGAACCGAGGAGCAGAAGAGGATGGCCCGGTCCCTGAACAAGGTGATGTTGATTGGAAACGTGGGGAGCGACCCTGAAATCCGGATGACACCCTCCGGCTCAAAGGTTGCAAAGCTCTCCCTGGCCACGAACCGGTCGTACCAGGACCGTAGCGGCCAGCAGCAAGAGCGTACGGACTGGCACCGGCTGACCTTCTTTGGACGGCTCGCGGATATCGTGGAGCAGTGGGTCAACAAGGGGGATCGCCTGTACGTGGAGGGACGAATCGAATACTCCCAGACCCAGGACGATCAAGGGGGAACTCGCTACTGGACCGACGTCGTGGTGAACGAAATGGTCATGCTGGGGTCCGGGGCCGGAGGCCCATCGGAGGGCGGGTACCGTGGCGGTCCCCCCCTGGGAGCCTCTGATCGCACGGAAGGGGGACCCGATTCGCCATCGATCTCCGAGCCCGACGACGACCTCCCGTTCTGAGGGACACCCGGGAGGGAGCATACCCAACCAAGGCTTCTTGCCCTTCAACAGGGCCTGAGAACCTCAACGGGGCGAGCCCCTTCCCCCGGGCTCGCCCCCGACGGTCTTCCGAATGAAATCCCCGAGGGCCCGGAAGTAGACCGTACCGCCCACCAGAAACACGTCGTTGTGTCCGGCACCCGGCACCTCCAGCCACTCCCCCCACCGTCCGGCAGCCCTGTAAAGGTCTTCTCCCATCCGGAAAGGGACGACCTCATCCTCACTTCCATGCACCACCAGTATCGGTACCGATGCCTCCCGCACCCTGGCCATCGTGTCGAACCGACCCCTCAGGCGGCGAAAGAGTAGGCCAGGCACGAAGGGGTAGATCTCCCTCGCCATGGCTTCCAGGGAAGTGAAGGCGGACTCCAGAATCAGCCCTCCTGTGGGACGGGCCACGGCGAGGCCCGCGCCGACGGCCCCGCCCATGGACCGTCCGAAGACCACGATCTTGTCCGACCCTCCGAGCCGGTCCAGGAGAAAGTCGTGGGCTGCGAGGGCGTCGAGGTGAAGCCCTTTCTCCGACGGTGCCCCCTCGCTGCCACCGTAGCCACGATACTCCAGCAGCAGGACCGAGAACCCCTCTCGAATCAGGCCCAGCGCCAGGGGGGTCCGATGGGATATGTCGCCGGCGTTTCCGTGGAGAAGGAGGACCGCAGGAGGAACCGCAGAAGGAAGCACCTCGGAGTGACCTGACTCCGCCTCCCGGGACTGGGGTTCGGTGAGGGGGTACCACCAGCCCTGGATCTTCAAACCGTCTGCCGTCGGGATTCGTATGGACTCCCCCGGAACTCCGCCAAGCGCCGGGGGTGGCCCGGGATCGCCACGGGCGGGTTGAAAGAGGAGAGCCTCTGCCAGTGCCGGAGACAGGACCATGATGCCCCCTCCCAACGCCGGGAACAGGAGAAGGATGAGGAGGATCCCACACCTCCGGGACCCCCTTCGGAGATTGGTCATGATGGATGACGGTCTGGAGAGGTTACTTCTCGGGACGGCCCGGCGGCTCGGTTTCCCAGAAGCCCATAAGGTACTGGTCGTACCGCTCCGGGTCTTCCTTGTACTCCCGGGCCCAGACGTCGAACGGGGGTAGCGCCAGCTTCCGGGAGACGCGCTCCGTTGCCAGGGTCACGATCTTCTCGTACCCGAGATCCCCCGTCATCCCGGCCTCCCTCGCCGCGTCCTGTGCCAGGACGAACATCTCGTCGGGGCTGAGCAGGAGAAGGATGTCAGCCACCTGCGCAGAGCAGAAGTCGAGGTACTTGGCCTTGAGGATTTCCT
>JASFRP010000087.1:0-8996 GCA_050114895.1 Gemmatimonadota bacterium | reverse complement strand
AGATGAAGGTCCGGGGCGCGCTCAGGCCCCGGACGTAGGCCATGGCCTCGTCCCAGCCCCGGAAGAGGGTGACGCCACTGGGGTCGTAGTCCTGGTTCAGGGAGAGGACGATGTTCTCCCTCCCCGGGAGGGGCTTGGCCGAGGGAGGAAGGGACTCGTAGGTGATGTCCCCCATGATACAGGGCGAACCCATGGTCGTCGCGGCGAAGTGACGGAACTCCTCCCGGATGCTCCAGGGGATCTCCGGGCCGTTCCCGATGACACCGTTCCGGGCCGTACACGCGATCACGACGATCTCAGGCATTCAGACGGCCACCTCGAAACTGATGCGGGGGTGGTGCTCGTACCCCTCCACCCGGCTGTCCTCGTAACGCCAGTCGAAGATGGATGTGAAGGGGTCCGTGTGGATCGAGGGGAGATGGTAGGGCTCCCGACTCAGCTGTTCCTGGAGACCCTCCACGTGATTCACGTAGACGTGGGTATCGGCCAGGAAGCCCACCAGCCGTCCCTCTCCAAGGCCGGTTTCCTTCGCCAGAAGGTGAAGGAGGAGGCCGTAGCTGGCGATGTTGAAGGGCAGCCCCAGCGCCACGTCCACGGAACGCTGGTTCCAGAGGAGATTCACCCGATCCTCGGTGACCGAGACCTGGAAGGCGTAGTGACAGGGTGGAAGGGCCATACGGTGGAAGTCCACCGGATTCCAGGCCGAGACGATCATTCGCCGGTCGTCGGGATCCTCCTTCAGCTTCTCCACCACGGTCCGGAGCTGGTCCACCCCCCCCTCGCCCGGGGCCTCATCCCAGGCCCGGTAGCCGGCTCCGAAGTGGCGCCACTGGAAACCATAGATGGGGCCCAGCTCCCTCTCCGCCGCCATCTTCGCCCGGGTCGCCTCGTCATGGCCGTAGGGAACCTTCTCCGGGCTGCACCACTCGTCCCAGATATGGTTGTTCCGGGAGCGGAGCCATTCCTTGTCGGTGATTCCCCTGATGAAGAACTCCAACTCCGAAGCCACCAACCGAAGGGGGACGCTCTTGGTGGTGAGGATGGGGAAGCCCTCCGCCATGTCGTGTTCGAACATCATGCCCGGCACGGTGATGGCATCCACTCCCGTGCGGTTGGGCTTGGTCCAGCCGGTGTCCAGGATGGTGCGAACGATGTCGAGGTAGCTCTTCATGAGCCGGACCGTTTCTCGAGGGAGGCGAAGGCTGCGCTCCCTCTCGGGTACCTGTGCACACCGGAAAGGTGCCGGTGGGTCACCGGATAGGGTAAAGGAGATCGTAGGCTGGATTCAAGGCTCCGAGCGTTCCCATTGGGATATTCCCACGAGTGTTCGGGATGCATGGAGAGAGGATCCGGAGAATGAACGAGAGGAAGACCAGGAGCCCGATGAGGCACTGATCTTCCGGGGAATCTGGGTTCGTTGGCCGGGATTGGGCGAGACAGGGTGGCGGGCCTGATGCCTCCTCGGGAACCGAGCCGGTCCTTGGGGGTCTTCGATTCCGGACCATCCTGCATCCCCAGCTCGGCTCTCACCACGGGAGGACTTCATGGCCGGACACGTTGCCCACGGACGCTTCGTCTGGTACGACCTCATGACTACTGATCCCGACGCTGCCGCTGACTTCTACACCAGGGTGGCCGGTTGGGGGATCACGCCCTGGAAAGGCTCGGAATCAGGCTCCGAGAGCGAGCCCTACATGATGTGGACGGCCGGGGAGAAACCCGTGGGCGGGAGAGCCAGGCTTCCCGAAGAAGCCCTGGCCCAGGGGGCTCCCACCCACTGGCTTTCGTACGTCACCGTTCCCGATACCGAGGCCGCGGTGGAGAAGGTGGTGGAGTTGGGGGGATCAATCATCATGGGCCCCACGAAGATGAGCGGCGTGGGATCGTTCGCCATCCTCAGGGATCCCCAGGGTGCCGTCTTCTGCCCCTTCACTCCCGAGGACGGGGCTGGGGGCGAGGTGAGCGACGCCGATATCGGCCACTTCTCCTGGCACGAGCTGTACACCACCGACCACGAGGCCGCTTTCGAGTTCTACAGCGAGATCTTCGGGTGGAAGAAGACCGAGGCCATGGACATGGGGGAAATGGGGACATACCAGATGTTCGGCCCCGGGTTCGAAGATCGGTTCTCCTACGGGGGAATGATGAACAAGCCTGCCGAGATGCCGACGCCCCCCCACTGGCTATACTACATCAGGGTGCCCGATATCCATGGAGCCGTGGACCGGGTGAAGGAGAATGGGGGCCGGGTTTGGAACGGGCCAATGGAGGTTCCGGGCGGGGACATGATTGCCATGTGCGCTGACCCGCAGGGAGGCGCCTTCGCCTTGCATGCCGTCACCGGGAAGACGGAGGGTTGAGGGGAGAAGGTCGAGAGACAGTCATCAGGAGTGCAGGGACAGACCCCGCTCCCAGGGCGTTGGTGGGCAACACTGCTGCCACTGCGAAGCTGGGTCAGAGCCAGCTCGCGCTCGTGAAGCGGGGCAGCAGCGCCCTCTCCCGTCGGGCAGCTATCGGGACCTTCTCGGCACGAACAGGTCAGCCTCCTGCCGGGCAAGTTCCACGAGTAGTGGAGCCATTCCGGGAATAGAGATTCCCAACCATTGCTCCAACGCGGTGACGACGCTCTGCTCGTCGTCCAGATCGGCGATCTTCACCGTGTGGTTCCCGTTTGGCTGAACCACCTTCAGTGCATCGGCTTGCCCGGTGAGCTCGATGGCTCCCCCGGTCCACGAATCGTATCCGCCATAGATGTACACGATCTTGTCGCCGTGGGCCCGGAGCCAATCGTAGATGTCGAGGACGGGCTCGGGGCTGTAAGTCAGAGTTACCCCCATCGAGTCGAAGTACGCTGTTCCTTCGCTCCCCGGCACCCGGGTCAGGAGGCCGGCGAGATGGTCGTACCGTCTCTCCGGCAGCCCGAGCTGGGTAAGGGTCTCGTAGTCGTACGGGCGAAGATACTCGGCCAGACCATCGGACACTCTTTCGAGGTTTACTATGTCGTGGAGGTGGGCCAACATCTCATCGTAGGAGGCCTCAGGTCCGGGGATCTTTCTGCAGTCGTCCTCATAGTACTGCCAGAAAATCCAGTCGTAGCTGGCCACGGCGCCTTCGAACGCTCCCACGGTATCGGCCGGGTGTGGATGGCCGTTTGCGGTGTGCCAGGCGGAGAACCGCGGTAGCATACTATCCGCATGTTCCAGCACCGAACGTTGGAACCGGTGAATGTCGTCCCGACATTCCTGAGTACCCAGTGTCTCCAGGAAATCGGCAAACCGCGGATCGGCCGTGGAGAACATGAATGGCGAAACGTAGGCGACAGTCGCCTTCACATCGTCCGGGTAGAAGCGTCGGTGAAACAGAGACGTAATCCCACTCTTGCTGCTACCCGCACTCAGCCAGGTGCCGGTGTAGACCTCCTTGAACAGCTCGACGATTCGGTGGTGATCGGCGGCGGACTGCTCGATGGTGAGATATTCCCAGTCCAGCGGGTCCGGTGCGGAGCCCTCATAGTAGCGGTGCGAGACCCGTAGGCAGTTGACGCCCAACCTGACTGCCATCTCCTCGCTCAAGGTCGCCGACACGGAGTACCCGCTGGGTGCGAAGACCATGGGCATCGTCTCGTCGACGTGGAATAGGTAGGCTCGCTGGGTGAATTGCGGGCCCTGCGGGTCTGCGTGATTCACCGGTTGGGAGATCTCGAGTTGGAAGGCTCGCCAGGGAGCCTGGGTAGGGTTGATCTCGTGTGCACTTATGCCGGGTAGGGCGATGAGCCGATCGAGGATGTCGACGGGCCCGGGATCGAGAGGCGCTCCGTCATCGCCACAGGCTACCAGAACCACTAGGGCCGCAAGAAGGGAGGTCGGGCGTCTGGAAGGCATCATCGTGTTTCCCTGAATTAGGGTGTAGATAACCCAGTTGGTCGGCCAGGTCCAGATCCAACCGCCTGGACGCCTTGCCGCGGGCCTTGGGGGAGGCCAGGATACCATCTTCGGTCTGAGCCGCTTCCCCCTTGAGGTGCGCAATGCGTGAGCTTCTCGCCTTCTTCGTTCTCCTCCTTCCCGTCCAAGCCCATGCACAGTCCCGGGCCGCCCTCTCCTCCCAGGTCGCGGCGTATGTGACGGTAGATGCCTCGACCTTTGCCCTCACCCACGTCCGGGTCGTGGACGGCCGGGGCGGCCCAGCCGTGGAGGACCAGACGGTGGTGGTGTCGGACGGTCGGATCCTGGCCCTGGGGCCCTCTGCCTCGACGGCGATCCCGCCGGAGGCCGAGGTCCTGGACGAATCGGGGAAGACCGTGATCCCCGGCCTGGTGGGAATGCACGACCATATCTTCTATCCGGCCGGCCCAGGCCACTACAACACCCTGGAGTTCAGCGCGCCACGCCTGTATCTGGCGGCGGGAGTCACCACTATCCGGACCACCGGAAGCCTGGAACCCTATGCGGAGCTGAACCTGAAGCGAGCCATTCGCGATGGGAGGATTCCCGGGCCCAAGATGCATGTCACGAGTCCCTATCTGGAGGGGCCCGGGGCCTTCACCTTTCAGATGCACGAGTTGGAGAGCCCTGAGGAGGCGCGGCGCTTTGTGGCCTACTGGGCAGAGACGGGAGTGGACGACTTCAAGGCCTACACCAACATCACCCATGACCAATTGGCGGCGGCCATCGAAGAGATCCACTCCCGGGGAATGAAGATCACGGGACACCTCTGCTCCATCGGGTTCCGAGAAGCGGCGGCCATGGGAATCGACGACCTGGAGCACGGCCTCCTGGTGGACACGGAGTTCGCTCCCGGGAAGGAGCCGGACCTCTGCCCCCCCTCCGGAGTGACCCGGGAGGGCCTCCTCTCCCTGAAGGTGGATGGTCCGGAGATTCAGGGCACCATCCGGGCCCTGGTGGACGCCGGGGTGGCCATCACCTCCACCCTCCCGGTTTTCGAAATCTCCGTGCCAGGGCGGCCTCCGGTGAACCAGATGGTGCTGGATGCCATGGCTCCCGACGCTCGTGAGGCCTATCTGACCCGTCGGGCAGAGGTCGGTGCCTCCTCTGGGTCCACGATGCCCCAGCTCCTGGCCATGGAGATGGCCTTCGAGCTGGCGTTTGCTCAAGCCGGGGGCTTGTTGCTGGCCGGGCCCGATCCCACCGGATACGGTGGGGTCCTCCCTGGGTTCGGAAACCACCGGGAGATCGAGCTCCTGGTGGAGGCCGGCTTCTCTCCGGTGGAGGCCATACGGATCGGTACCTACAATGGGGCGGCCTACCTGGGACAGCTCGACCGGATCGGGACCCTCGAAGTGCGGAAGCAGGCCGACATGGTGCTCATCGAAGGAGATCCCTCCACACGCATCGAAGAGATCCGCCAGGTCCGCATCGTGTTCAAGGACGGGGTCGGGTACGACTCGGCCCGCCTGTTCGACGCTGTGAAGGGAACGGTGGGGACCCGGTAGTCATCGGATTCCCCGCCCGCGCCCCACCTTGCCGATCCCCCGGGGCCCCCTACACTGATCGCCATGGAGATCGAGGAGCACTTCTATACCGATGATCCCGGCGTCGGCCACCCCGACGTCCGGACGCGCCTTCCCGACACGGACTACTTCTTCCTGGGTAACGGACACATCCAGGCGGCGGTGCAGGTGAGCCGCTCCGACGAGGGAACGCCTGTGGGCCTCCTGGTCATGGATCCGGAACGCTTCGGGCCCAAGCGGACGGCCCTCACCTGTACCGAGGAAGCCGGGCTCCGGGGGACCATCCTGGAGCTCCGCCTGGGGGAGGAACTGTACCGTCCCGGGCCCGTGGATCTGGCGGCATCATGGGAGACACGGGAGGGGGCGCCCTGCGTCCGGGCGACGTGGCGGGCCGGGCCCCTGAAGGTCACCGAGCGGTTCTACTGCCCGGACCTGGAGACTCCCCGGGTCCACCGGTGGGTGGAGGTGACGGCACAGGAGGAGGGAGGGTGGAGGGATTCTTCCGAGCTCTACCTCAGGGTGGGCGGTGCGGGGGAGCGAGCGTCGCGACCCGGTGGGGATGGAGTGGCCCGGGCTCTCCTGATTCATGAGATCCTCGGGCCTCCGGGAGGGTCCATGGTAGAAGCTCGATGGATCACGGAGCCCGAAGGTGGAGAGGGCGGCCCGAGAGCCGGGGCGTACTGGAATGCCCTGGCCGAGTGCCACACCACGGACCCTGACCTGGACCATCTCTTTCAGGCTGCCCGAAACCAGCTTCCCACCGCCGTGGACCGGTACGGCCGGATGGACGGGAGCATCTGGCAGTACAATCTGGAGTGGGTGCGGGACCAGGCCCACGTAGCGGAAGCCCTCGTCCGACTTGGCGACACGGGGAAGGCCCGGACCATCCTGGCCCGGCTCCTGGACGACTTCGTCTCCCTGGAGGGAGACACGGTGGACTCGGGGACCCGACGGGACCCCGAGGACGTGGAGTTGGATCAGAACGGAGAGCTTCTCGCGGCTCTCGGGACCTTCGTGGACTGGACGGGGGAGTTGGAACTGGTGCGGTCACGATGGGACAAGGTCCGAGCCCTGGCCACTTTCCCCCTGGGGGAGGACTTCCGGCACCGGCCTTCGGGCCTCCTTCACAACCGTCGGGAGTACTGGGAGCGGCACCGGGTCCACGGCATCCAGGACGGCTTCGAGCTAATGAGCCAGTTCTTCGTGGCCCTGGGGTTGCGTCGAGCCGCCGATCTGGCGGAGTCCCTGGGGGAGGCGGAGGATGCTGCAAGGTGGGGGGAGGCGTCGGCACGGCTGAAGGCGGCGCTCCTGGAGGACTCCCGGTGGCGGCTGGTGGGGGAGCGCCACCTCATCAAGCGCAGGGGCGTCGACGGGGCGTGGCAGAGGACCATCGAAGTGGAGTCTGCTGAAGGGCTTCCTCCGGGGGTCCCCCTCATGGAGCCGGGGCCCCATTGGCTGGACCCGGACGCCTCGGCGGCCCTCCCCATCGCCCACGGCTTCATCGATCCCCGGGGAGAACTGGCTGCCGGGACGCTGGCTCACCTGGAGGTGCTCTGGAGCCAGGGGTGGGAGGGGGGCGGGTACGGCCGGTACCACATGAGCGGCGAGCCCGACTCCCCCGGCGCCTGGCCCTTCCCCTCGCTCTTCATCGCCAGGGCGTGCGTGGAGGCCGGAGACGACGAGAAGGTCTGGAGAATTCTCCGTTGGCTCCGCTCCGCGCCCGGGGGCCTTGCAGGTGCCTGGTTCGAGAACGACGGCCCCCGCATCTCCCCGCCCTACCCCCAGGTGGGCATCCCCCCCTGGACCTGGGCGGAGATGATCACCCTATTCGTGCATCACCTCCTGGGGGTGCGCCCGGACCCGGGAGGGGTCACGCTCCGGCCGAGACTTCTGGAGGGCCTGGGGGAGATGGAGGCCTCGGTGCCCGTGCGGGATTGTCGCCTGCGCCTGACGGTGAAGCCTCTGGATGGCAGAGGGGAACCGGGGGCGTGGGTGAGTCGGGGGCAGCCCCGGGAGTGGCGGCCGTGGGGTGACGAGGGAGTGCGGCTCCCTCTCCTCGAGGGAGAACTGACCGTCGAGATACATTGCTGAGGGCAGGATCGCATGGCGGGGAAGGGAAGGGCCCCCGGCGAGGATCCGGAAGAGAAACGAGGCGAGAGCGGGGCATGACCATGTCTGACAAAGGATCCGAACCCACCGTCCACCTCCTCTGCAACTCTCACCTGGATCCGGTCTGGCTCTGGGAGTGGCCGGAGGGGGCAGGGGAGGCCCTGGCCCTGGCCCGGACCGTTTGTGACCTCTGCGAGGAGTTCGAGGGATTCGTCTTCAACCGCAACGAGGTCCAGTTCTACCAGTGGATCGAGGAGTACGATCCGGGACTCTTCCGACGCATCCAGGCCCTGGTGAAGGCCAGACGGTGGCACGTGATGGGGGGGTGGTTCCTTCAGCCGGACTGCAACCTTCCTGCCGGAGAGTCCTTCGTGCGGCAGATCCTGGTAGGGAGGCGGTACTTCAGGGAGAGGTTCGGAGCGGAGCCCACCACCGCCGCCAATCTGGACTCCTTCGGCCACACCCGGGGGCTGGTGCAGATCCTGGCCAGGAGCGGATACGACTCCTACCTCTTCTGCCGACCCAAGCTCCACGAGTCCTCCCTTCCTGCACCCGCGCTCACATGGGTGGGTTACGACGGATCTGAGGTGACGGCGGTCCTGGCGGAATCCCACTACAACTCCGCTCCGGGGGAAGCCGCCGAGAAGATCCGGGGGTGGATGGAGAAGGAGGAGGGGAAGAGAGTCCGGCACGTCCCCTGGGGGGTGGGGGACCATGGGGGGGGGCCCTCTCGCCGGGACCTCCGGGCCGTCGCCGAAATCGTGGAAGAGGGAACGGGAGCCCGGATCCTCCACTCCACCCCCGAGGCTTTCGTGGCGGATCTGAGGGCCCGGGGTGGACCTCTCCCGAGGCACGAGGGAGACCTGAACCCGTGGGCCGTGGGATGTTATACCTCCGCTATGCGCCTCAAGCGGAACCACCGCCGGCTGGAGAGCACCCTCTTCCTCGCCGAGGCCATGGCGGCCACCGCGTGGGCCCAGGGGAAGATGGAATATCCCCGTGACGAGCTGGCTGGAGCCCTCCGGGCGCTCCTGGCGAACCAGTTCCACGACATCCTGGGAGGAACCTCCATTCCCTCCGGCGAGGAGACGGCCCTGGACGAGCTGGGCCACGGCCTCACCCTGGCGAGGCGCGTCCAAACCCGGGCCTTCTTCGCACTGGCGGCGGGGGAGGCATCGGATTTGGAGGACGGCCACCCGATCTTTGTGTACAACCCACACCCTTTCCCTCTTCGAACGGTGGTGGAGTGCGAGCTCCAGCCCGCCTGGCCCCACCGGGAGGACCAATACGGGATTCCCACGGTGACGCGGCGGGGTCGCCGCATCCCGGCTCAGGCCGAGCAGCAGGAGAGCAACATCAACGAGGACCACCGGAAGAGGGTGGTCTTCGCCGCCACGCTGAAGCCCAGCTCCATGAATCG
>JASFRP010000086.1:0-9015 GCA_050114895.1 Gemmatimonadota bacterium | reverse complement strand
GGACGTGGACGAGATCTACACGACAGACGTCCTTGACGGTGAGGCGGAGGGAGTGGACCGGGCGATCCCCTTCGGCTCCATCGGGGCCATCGAGAGGGCGGGATCCGGGGGAGCCCGGGTGACGCTCCTGGACGGGAGCACCATGGTCCTCCGGGGCACCAATGACGTCAACTCCTCCATCAGCGGGATCTCGGTGTCGGACCCCACTCTGGGCGAGGTGAAGCTGGGATGGGACGAGTTCGACCGTGTGCGTTTCCACTCCGCCGACGCGGAGCCCGGTTGGGGGTTCTTCGACGGTGGCCACCCGATCGTGGGCACGGTAGTCACCGAGGCCGGCCAGGAGTATTCGGGGGAGATCGCCTGGGACAACGACGAGACGGCCTCCTGGGAGATGCTCAACGGAGAGATGGACGGCGTCGAGCTCCAGGTCGAGTTCGGTAACATCGCCCGCATCCGGAAGACGGGTCGTGGGGCCCTGGTGGAGCTGAAAGATGGACGCAGCTTCGAGCTGGACGGCTCCAACGACGTGGACGATGGCAATCGCGGGATCACGGTCCGCAACGGAGCCGAGTCCCACGAGGTCGAGTGGGACGAGTTCAGCGAGCTGCGTCTGGCAGAGGGACGGTCAGGGTAAGAACCGGAGAACCCTCCCCACACCCAGGGGCTGGTAACCTTCCCCGTATTCCTCCCGGAACAAGGCCATGGCCGGGTCGCCCGTGCAGTGGCTGGGCCCGGCCCGCTCCACTCCCATCTCCCGGAATTGCCCGAGAATCGTCCGGACGTCCGCCTCCGGCACCCCCCCGAGGTGAAAGCCGCCCATGACCAGGTGGATGGGCCCGGGAGCCACCTCCCGTGCCCGCTCCACCATGTGAACCACGCCGGGATGGGCGCACCCGGTGATCACCACCTTGCCCGCCTCCGTCTCCAGGACCAGGGCCTGTTCCGGAATGGCCTCTCCCACCTGGCCGGTGGTGCGGATCCCCGGTGCGATCTCCTGTCCCGGGGACGTTTCCACTATCTGTGCCGGCGCCACGGCCGCGGCCTTCAGCTCCGCCGGAAAGGTGGAGAGGAGGAAGATCCTGGGTCGCAGGCCCAGGTCCAGGAGGGCCTGGAGCCCGGCGGTGTGATCGGCGTGGGCGTGGGAGAGGACGACGGACTCGATGGCCATGGGGTCCTTCCCCGTGAGGCGCATGTTCTCCAGGAGCATGGCCCCGTCGGCCCCGGTGTCGAAGAGGACCGTATGCCCCGGGGTCTCGATGAGCGTGGCGAACCCCCATGCGGTGCCCAGGCGATCATCCGCCGAGTAGTTGTCGAACAGGATCGTGACGGTCATTTCTTCCTGCGGATTGGGGCTCATCTCGGTAGCGCCTCCGGGCACGGTTCCCGGTAGCAGGAAGACAGAGATGGCTGCCAGGATCAGAGTGTTCACGGCTGGCTCCCTTCACTTCGACGTTCGGTGAACGGCACGCCGAGGCGTGCGGACTTGCGGCCCCGATTCCTCGTACCCACACCTCACCCCGAGACGCCTCATCCGATGAGGATCAGCTCCTTCTGGGGCGCCGCCAGGAATTCGGCTCCCCCCTCGGTCACCCGGACCATCTCCTCGATGGTCACCACTCCCCGGCCGGGAACGGTGAGGCGGGGCTCGATGGTGAAGACCATGTCCTCCTCGATGGTCTCGAAGGGCTTGTTGGCGTACTTCTCCCAGGGGGGACCCAGGAGGGCTGTGCCGTCGTGGGCGAAGCGGCCCACCTGGTGGCCCAGCCCGTGGGGGTACTCCTCGTATCCCTGGGAGACGATGTACTCCCGGGCGATCTCGTCGACGGCCACGCCCTGGACCCCGGGCCTCAGGGCCTCCCGGGCCATCTCGATGGCGGCGACGATGGTCTCGAACCCCGCCCGCACCTCAGGCGGCGCCGCAGTCTCCCCTTCCTCCAGGACGTAGAACGTGCGCTGGAGGTCGGACGTGTATTCCTGGACCTTGAGGCCGAAGTCCATGTTCAGGACATGGCCCCGCTCCACCTTCCGGTCCGTGGGCTGATAGTGGGCCCCCGCCGTGTCCGGTCCGGTGAAGACCGCCGGGCAATGGGCCGGGTCCCACCCGAAGGACAGCCCCCGGGATTCGGCCTCCCGGGCCATGAAGGCGGCGATCTCCTTCTCGGTCCTCCCGGGCCGGATGTACGCCTTCACCAGCCCGAAGATGTCCAGGGTGTGGCCGATGGCGGCCTGCATCCGCCCCACCTCGGTGGCGGTCTTCCGCGCCTTGAGGCTGGACGTGATCTTCTCCGAGGAGACGAGCCGGTCCTGGAAACCGATCTCGGCGAGCATCTCCTGCAGGATGAGATACATGCCGTGGGTGAGGCCGTCGCACACCTCGCTGGTCCGGGAGAAGTTGACGGCGATGGAGGCCGGGTCCAGCTCCCTCAGGGCGGCCAGGAGGTCCTTCTTGATCCCCTCTACGTACCCGGTGACCTTCCCGTATACATCCAACTCCTCGACGGTCCTCTTCTCCATCTGGCCCACGATGGCGTGGGTCTCTCCGGCCCGGGTGATGATGAAGGCGGAGTGCCAGGTCATGTCTGCGGGACACAGAAAGTCCATCATGGGATCGCGCATCATGCCGCTCTCCCGGACGAAGGTGATCCAGCAGTCGACGCCGTATTCCCCCAGGATCCCGATGGCTTGATCCACCTTCTCTTTGATCAACATCACGTCCTTCACTCCTCTCGTTCCTGGAGCTCGCCGGCCAGCCTCGTGAACAGGGTCAGGGCACCGATGCCCAGGAAGGTGTGGACCGCCAGGACGAACCAGACGTACTCGGGATGCCCCGCCCCCTCGAAGTGCCCGTAGAGGGACGTGTAGGTGATGCCGCTGAAGGCCGCACCGATCATGATGGCCAGGAAGTTCATCCCCATGTAGAGGCCAGCCTTCTCCTTGGGGGCGATCCAGGTGATGTACTCCTGGATCCGGGGCGAGGAGACCATCTCACCCACGGCGAAGACGAGGATTCCCAGGAAGATGACGGCCGGAGCCGAGATCTTCGCGAATGCCAGGACCACGAAGCCCACGGAGATGAGGAGCAAGCCGACCAGGAAGGTGGGCATGGCCTTGAACCGCTCGGCCGTCCTGGAAACGGCCACCTGGAGAACCATGATGATCCAGCCGGTATGGGATATGGTCTCCCCCAGGATCCGCCTCACCCCGTCCTCGTCCACCTGCGAGAAGAAGTTGGCCACCGCCGTGCCCAGAACGGCCTGCATCTCCTGGTATAACCGGGCCGTGTCCAGATTCCCGTCCACGTAGACGGCGCAGAGGTTGAAGAAGCACCAGAAGGGGAGCCAGAAGAACACGCCGAGGAGGATCAGCAGGAGGGTGAACTTCACGTCGGAGAGGGCCAGACCGATGTCCCGGAGCTTCTCCCCCATGGTCACGCCCTCGATCTCCCGCTCAGGCTCCTCGTAGAAGATGATGGTGATGATGAGCATGACGACGACGGAGGCCGCCGCGGCCATGAAGGCGTAGTTCCAGGAGATGGCCCGGAGCTTCCCCAGGACGATGGGGCCGAAGGAGCCTCCCACGTTCACCATTGCGTAGAAGATTCCGAAGCCCAGCGTCTTGTTCGTCTTGTCCGTCACGGCCCGGACCGTGGCAGCGATGAGGGGCTTGAAGATCCCTGCCGCCAGCCCGATGGAGAGCATGGTCAGCACGATGCCCGAATAGGACTTCGTGAAGATCAGGAGGAGGATGGCCGGGAGGTACGCCAGGTAGGAGACGATGAGGACCTTCTTGAATCCGAAGCGATCGGCGAAGGACCCGGATATTACCGGAACACCGTAGGACAGAAGGAGGAAGAGGCTCTGGACGATCCCCAGCTGAGCTCGGGAATAGCCCAGGGAAGCCATGTAGATCCCGAAGCCGAAGTAGATGCCGTAGTAGGCGAACCTCTCCAGGACCTCGATGGAGTTGGCGACCCAGAAGACGGCGGGAAACGCGGTTCTCTTTTCCATGACCCCCTCGCGAGTGGGAGTGGACCGATCTCGCCTACATTATCCCCATCCGAGCCCGCCGGCGCCACCATCCCCGGGGGACAGGGGCCATGGAACAGTTGTGGGGGGGCGTGCCCCGACCACGGGTCGGAACGCCGACCCTGCGAGTCCGGGCGTCGGCCCTGAGAGTCCGAGCGTCGGCCCTGGCGAACCCGTCCCCCGATCCCTAAGGTGACTCACCCCCCCGAAGGCCGCGTGCGCTCAGCGTACTGACGAGGGAGGAGTCGATGCGGGATGGCACGAGAGCGGTGGTCCAGGCGGTAGGGGCTCCCGTTCGGATCACGCGAGAAACCCTGGCCGGTCGACGCCGCCCCATCTGGTGGTCCTGCTGGGGGGTCGTCTGGGCCCTGGTCCTCTGGGACGTTTACCTGTCCCTGGACGGCATCGGCGGGAACACGTGGAGCGAGGTCATGCGAGCGGCCAGCGCACGGAACCCCGTGCTCCCCTGGATCTTTGGGGCGTTCCTGGCTCACCTGTTCCATCCCCGAGACGGATTGGAGCCGGTGGTGGACCACGATGCCGCTCGTACCGTAATGGTGGCCTTCACCCTGGGGTTCGTTGCCATCGGTGTGAGCGGCGTGGAGCTCACGGGCTGGCTCCTGTCTGCGGTCGCCTGTCTGGGAATGGTGGCGGGCCATTTCCTGTGGCCCAAGCTCCGCCAGGGGGAGTGGCACTGGTAATGGACGCGATCCTCCATCTCTCCCTGACGCCGCAGCAGGCGCGTGTCGTGGGGGCGTGGGCGCTGGTTCTCGTGGTGATCCTGGATCTGTTGGCCTCGTCCGACGACGTACCGTTCAACACCCCCCGGGACTGGCTCTTGTGGCTCTCCCAGTGGAAGAGCCTCGGGTTGTGGCGCAAGGAGAGGCGAAGGGCGGCGACGAAGGGCGGCCGAAGATGGGCTCCCCTCTCGCCCCTGCACTACCTCCCAGTGACCGGGGCCGGGGTCCCGTTCATGTGTGCTGTGCTGGTGGGTCATTTCTTCCATCCCGGACTCGGCCCTCTCATCGGGCCGGGTGGATTCGTGGGGCTGGCGACCTGCCTGGGAACGGCGGCCGCGCTCTCGGCGGTGACCTATTTCATGAAGCCCGGGACGGGCCAACGACTACTGTTCGTGGTGGCTGTGGTGGGCGTGGTCTGGGGGGCGCTCGTGTGGCCGGTGCGGGGTTGACGCACTCCTCGTTTCGGCGCGGGCAGGTGGACCCTCGTTGACCCGCGCTGGATCTGACTGGGATGGGGCTGGTCGATCCCCCAGGGAGCTCGGCTCCTCTCTCTTGATATTCTCCCGAGTCCAAGGTGATTCCCCCCAGCCGGCCATCGGTTACCCGCACGCGCGTGGTCCGTCTGCGAGGGAGCGCCGCCGAGTTCCTTCAGATCAGCGCGCGCGCCAGCTCTTCGTTGACGGATCCGGCTCTTTCCATTGATCTTTGCCTATGCCCGAATCACCCCGGTATCAGCGCTTCTTCGCCGACCTGAAGCGGCGCAGAGTGTTCCGAGCCATGGCCGTCTACGGAGCCGTGGCCTTCGGCGCGATCCAGGTGGTGGACATTGTCCTCCCCCGCTTGGGGCTTCCTGACTGGACTGTGACGCTCACCGTATGGGTGTGTGTACTTGGTTTTCCTGTTGCCATGTTGCTTGCGTGGGCCTTCGAGCGCACCCCTGAAGGCCTGCGGCTCACCGACGATGCGAGAGACGAGGAGCTCGATGCCATCGTCGCCGAGCCAGCGGGCAGGCGTTGGGTTTCCGGCCTCCTCGCCTTGCTGGGAGTGCTGGCGTTGGTAACCGGCGCATGGTGGGTCGGACGGAGCACGGCGATGGGAGACGCCGGGTCCGGACGGCTCAGCATGGGTTCGGGAGTCCTCCAGCGAGCGTACAGCGATCTCGCGGACGACGTCCGCCCAGCCATCGCCGTTCTTCCCTTCTCGGACTTCAGCCCGGAGGGCGACCAGCGGTACTTCGCCGACGGGATTTCCGAAGAGCTGGTCAACGCTCTGGCGAAGGTCCGGAGCCTCCGGGTGAGCGGTCGGACTTCTTCATTCGCCTACCGGAACGTGGAGAAGGACCTGCGGGAGATCGGGAGCGAACTGGGGGTGGAGTATCTCGTCGAGGGGAGCATCCGCAAGCAGGGCGATCGTCTCCGAATCACCGCCCAACTGGTGGACGCGGACGACAACTTCCACGTCTGGTCGGAGGCCTACGACCGGACGCTGGACGACGTCTTCGCCTTGCAGGAGGAGATCGCCGGAACCATCGCGGAGCGGCTTCAGGTGTCGCTGGGGCTCGAACAAGGCGGAGCCCTGGTGGCACCCACCGCGGATCTCGAGGCCTACGACCTGTTTCTGAGGGCCAAGGCGCTGGTCCGTGAGCGCGGAGTGGGCATCCGCGAGGCTGTGACGTTGCTCGAGGAGGTAACTGCCCGGGACTCGACCTGGGCGCCTGGTTGGGCCAGCCTCGCGCAGGCCTACTCCCTCGTGCCCTACTACGAAGAGGGTGCCCACGAGGGGATGATCCCGCCCGAATCCTGGGAGTCGGCCCTCGGGTCCTCGGAAGCCGCGGCGAAGCGGGCGCTCGCCCTCGATCCCCGAATCGCAGGGGCGGACGTCGCCCTCGGCAACGCCTACCGGGACCGGTGGGAATGGGAACGGGCCGAGAGTCACTACCTCCGGGCCCTCGAGATCGATCCCGACGACGTGGAGGCGCACCAGCAGTACGCCGAGCTCTTGGCGGCCACTGGGCGGGAAGACGAGGCGCTCCGCAGCGCTCGTCGGGCCGTCGCCCTCGATCCCACTTCGGCGATCCGCCTGAACGAGCTGGGATTTACCCTGTACATGAATGCCCAGAACGCGGAGGCTGCCCTGCAGCTCGAGCTCGCCATCGAACGCGCTCCGGACCTGGCACCGGCATACAATAACCTGAGCGACGTCCGGGTGGCCCTGGGGGACCTGGATGAAGCTGAGCGGCTATGGCGGCAGGAGTACATCCCGCTTCTGGGCCTGGACGAGGCGACGCAGGCGGCATGGGACCGGACGCTGGCCGCCCGGTTCGAAGCGCTCCGGACCCAGGACGCAGCGGCCTATGCGCAGTGCTGCGCCAGCTTCAATGTGGCCCTCGACTGGCTCATGGTGGGGGATACGGTCCAGGCGATCCGATCCATCCCCGAGGTCTTCCGGCGGGGCCCGAGGTACGACGTCAGGCGGGTGTTTTCGCTCTGGCGTCCGGGCCTCGACGGCATCCGAGGTGATCCCCTCTTCCAGGAGGCCTTCTCCGAGGCGTTGAGCCTGACCGGCCTGTCCGCCGCGACGCTCCGGCGCGCCCTGCCGGGGGAGTAGAGGGTCCGGGTTGCGGGTGGTGTGCTCAGCGCTACCGGCAGAGGGGTCTTGCTGAGAGTCCCGCAGGCCCAGACCGTCCCCGGCGAGAGCAGGGAGACCTCGTCGCCAATCCTGGTGCCCCCCTGCCTCTCCGGCACGCGCCTCTTATTCCGCTCGCAGCGCCTCCACCGGATCCACCCGTGACGCCCGACGGGCCGGAAACCAGGTGGCGGCCAGCGCCACCAATCCCAAAAGGAGGGCCGTCCCACCGAAGGTCAGAGGGTCCGTGGCGCTGACCCCGTAGAGGAGCGATGCCAGGGCCCGGCTCAGGGCCCAGGCGCCTCCGAGACCCACGGCAAGACCGAGAGCGGTGAGGACCAGGCCCTGGCCGACGACGGACCGAAGCACCGTCTGGGCCGGGGCACCCAGGGCCATCCGCACTCCGATCTCCTGGGTGCGCCGGCTCACGATGAAGGATATGACTCCGTAGATCCCCACCGTGCCCAGGAGGAGGGCGATCCCGGCGGCGATTCCCAGGAGGACCACGGTGAAGGAGGTGGACGCCATGGATTCGTCGACGACGGCTTCCACCGTTCTGGGGTTGATCATGGGCAACCGGGGATCCACGGCCCGAAGGGCCTCCCGGGCCTGGGCAACGCCGCCCAGGGGATCACCCGCCACCCGCAGTACGACGTCCATGGAGAGGGCGCCACCCGGGTCCTCCGGGGAGCCGCCCAGAACCGGGTAGTACGCTACGGGCAGGGGCTCGTCCTCCACACTGTCGAACCGAACGTCCCCGACCACTCCCACCACTTCCCAGGAGAACTCGTTGCCCTGGCCCCGGATCTGGCGGCCCACCGCGCTTCCGTCGGGCCAGAATGCCTGAGCCAGGGATTCGGAGATCACCATCCCCCGGAACTCATCTGCCTGGTCCTCCCATGCCAGGGCTCGGCCCTGGAGGATGGGAATCTGCATGGCCTCCATGTAGCCCGGCGTGATGTTGCGGCGCTCCACCACCGGCCCGAGTTCCCCCTCCGGGAACGGGTTGTCCACCGGCTCCATGGGCCCGGCCCTCTTGGCGCCCGTCAGGGGGAGTCCGCCGATCATCCCTACCCTCTCGAACCCCGGAACCGCCGCCAGCCGGTCGCTCAGCTCCTGGTGGAAGGCCAGAATCCTCGCGGGGTCGTCGTACTCGGCGGCCGGGAGGGCGAAGCGGAAGGTCATCAGACCGGCGGGCTCGAACCCCGGATCGACGTTCCGGAGAGCCACGAAGCTCCGGAGCATCAGTCCCGAGCCCACCAGGAGCATGAGGGCCAGAGCGATCTGAACCACGGCCAGGGTGCTCCGGGCCCGGTGTCGCTCCCTCCCGGTGGTGGAGGACCGACCTCCCTCCTTCAGGGCGTTGGATAGGTCTCTTCGACCGTAGGCGAAGACGGGGAACACGCCGAAGGCCAGCCCCGCTGCCACCGAGATCACGGCGGTGAATGCAAGGACGCTCCCGTCGATCCCGATCTGGAGAATCCCCGGCAGGGAGGTGGGAGCGAGGGCCAGGAGACCCCGGACTCCGAAGACCGCCAGACCGAGGCCCAGAAGACCCCCACCCAGGGCCAGGGTCACGGACTCCGTGAGGTACTGCCGCATGACGTCACCCCACCGAGCCCCCA
>JASFRP010000085.1:0-9073 GCA_050114895.1 Gemmatimonadota bacterium | reverse complement strand
CCAGATCCAGGGCCAGCTCGGAGGTCGTGGGATCCGCCAGGACCTCCAGGGTAAGCTGCTCTTCCACCGTGAGCTGGGCCGGCAGATCCTCGATCCCCGTGGGGTCGCCGTCCTGGCAGGCACCCAGGGCCAAACCCCCGAGGAGAGGGAGAATATGGGAAAGTCGCAGGTTGTTCATGGTTCGTCTCCGTCTCTGGTTTCACACACGCGTCAAGGCACGCTCCGAAGACAAGACGGTGGGATTCGGAAAAAGGTAACGAGGCCTCCCCCGAGCCCGATCCCGGAGCCGGGACCGGAGCCGAGGCCGGGCCCGGGACCCGGACCGGAGCCGGGACCGGAGCCGGACCGAAGCCGGGACCGGAGCCGGAGCCGATGGAAGGGAAACCGCCCTCAGGGTGGGAAGGCCCTCTTTCTATCCCCCGGGGCCGAAGGAAGGTGGGGCGTCGTCCGGGGCTCTTCCCCACGCGGGATCGGGCAGGGACGAGAGGGTGAAGTGAAGCGTGGCGTCGGTGGCCAGGAATCCCTCGGGGAGCCAGGGCCTTGAAGACGGCTCTCCGTTGACCCTGAGGCCGCGGACGTAGGGGGTCTCCTGGGATGCGCCGGGAGCCCGGATGACGAGGGTGGCACCGCCGGCACGCTGAATACGGATGTGGGGGAAGAGGGGGCTCGCCAGGAGGAGCTCACTCCGTCCCGGATAGGCGGGATACATCCCCATGGCGGACCAGACATACCAGGAGGACATGGCGCCCAGGTCGTCGTTCCCGGGGATCCCGTGAGGTCGGTCGCTCCAGAGGCGTCCCTGGACCTCCCGGATGATCCCCTGTGTCCTCTCCGGTCGACCCGCGAAGAGGTAGAGCCAGGAGGCGCCGATGGAAGGTTCGTTGTCCATCTCCGCCTTCAGGCCACCCAGCTCTGTCAGTGCCAGGCTCCCATCTTCGTTGTGGAAAAACTCGTCCAGGCGGGCGGTGGCGGCCTCGGGCCCTCCCATGGCCTCGAAGAGGCCGTCGGCATCGAAGGGGATCATCCAGGTGTATTGGGCGCTGGACCCCTCCGCGAAGCCACGACTGGAGGCTGGGTCGAACCGGGGCCAGGAACCATCGGGGTTCCTCTCCTGGATATATCCACCAAGGCCCGTGGCTTCCGGGTTGAAGAGATTCCGCCAGAAGCCCGACCTCTCCAGGAATTCCCGCTGACCCTCCAGATCTCCCAGGCGCCGGGCCAGCTGGGCAAGAGCGAAGTCGGCCGCCACATCCTCCAACGTCTCTCCGGCTCCTCCCCAGGCGTTCGCCTCGGTGGAAAGGTAGTTCAGCGTGAGCCACTCGTTCAGGGAGGGGCGCTGCCCCGGGCACATGACAGGACACCCATCGTCGCTGAGGTCCAGGGGGGTGGGGACCCGGGCCGCCTCTGCCAGGGAGGCGTATGCCCCGTCCGCATCGAAGGCCGTCCCGCCGAAGGCGTGGATCGCCGACACCGCCAGGGCGGACGCATCCCCCTCCATGACGTGGGTGGCTCCGGTGTTGTGGGTCCAGCGGTCCCAGATGCCCCCGTTCTCACGAGCTTGATTCAGGAGGGATTGGGCCATGTCGGACGCCACCGTCGGTTGGAGAAGTGCCACCAGCTGGACCTGGGAGCGGTAGACGTCCCACCCGGAGAAGTTGGCGTACTGGGCCCTCTGGGGCTCCTGGATGGTGTGAGCCCTTCCATCGAATCCCCAGTACTGCCCATTCGCGTCGCTGAACAGGTTCATGTGAAGGAGCGAGTGGTACAGGGCGGTGTAGAAGATCTTCCGCTGCGCCTCCGTTCCCCCCGCGATCCTGATGGCGGAAAGGGCCTCGGTCCACTCCACCCGAGCTCGCTCCCGAAGAGAATCGAATGGAGTCCCTCGCGGGTTCTCCGCCTCCAGGTTCAAACGGGCGTTCTCCGGGCTCACGTACGAGATGCCCACCCGGACGCTCACGACGGGGTCCTCCCGGGTATCGAATCCCACGTAAGCACCTGAGCCCATCCCCAGGACCGGATATCCGTCGTCGCCGTAGGTGGTTCCCCCCCTGGCCGTGGCCACACCGGGACGGAGGGAATCGTTCTCCCAGCTTCCCACGGAAGCGAAGGGCCGGTCGAACTCGGCAACGAAGTGAAGGCGATAGTAGTCGTGGCGGATCACCGGATGGATATATCCGCAGAAATTCCCGCTGGAGACCCAGCCACGGACCGTCCGGGTCCCTTCATCCACCTCGACGTAGGCATCGCCGCTCCCCACCTCGGAGTCGGACGTGCGGAAAAGAAGGTATGCCGCATCCCCGGAGGGGAAGGTGAAGCGGGCCGACCCGGTTCTGGGGGTGGCGGTGAGCTCCGTGTTCACCCCGTTTCGAAAACGCACCTGATAGTACCCGGGCTCCGCCGTCTCGTTGGCGTGGGCGAAGGACGCCGCGAACCGCCGGTCCTCAGCGTCCCCGGAAGGGGAGGACCCGATCTCCCCCAGCACGGGCATGATGGGCACGTCCCCGGAGGCGCCCCGGCACCCCGTCCCGGAGAGGTGGGTGAGACTGAACCCCCTGATCCGATCGGCGTCGTACTGATACCCCCCCGGCGCGGGGCGGCGAGTCGGATCCCCACGGGTCGTCTCCGGACTCCACTGAACCATTCCGAAGGGGACCACCGCCCCCGGGAAGGTGTTTCCACCGTTCGCCGTGCCGATGAAGGGGTCGACGTAGGAGGCCGGGTCCTGAACGAGAGCCTCCTCTTCCCGTCCGCCACACCCGGCGAGGAAGAGAGTGGGGAGCAGGGCCCCCAGGGACAACGCGGCGGCTGACATTCGGGCTCTCTGCCTCATGCGGGGAACCATCGTCACTCCTGGAAGAGGTCGGGACCTGGGGTCTCTCTCGAAGGGAATTAGCGCCCCGGATTCCGGCCCACAAGGAGCGTGCTGGAAGGGGGAGACAGAAGACGAAGTCGGACGACGAAGTCCTCATGCGGCGGCCAGTTCTCATTCCCGGAAAGCATCAGCCTTGCGCCGGAAGCGAATATCCCCCACTACCCCCCTTGGCAAGCCTTCGAGACGAGCCCCACGATTCCCCTGGAGGCAGATGACCATGCGCCGCCCCACGATCCTCCGGCATTCCCTCACCTTCCTCCTGACGGCCGCCGTCTGGGCGTGCCGAGGAGATCAGACCAGGACCATGGCCGAGCCCCCGACCCCCTTCCCGAACCTGACGGCGGATGCGGCCTCGGTCTTTGCCGGGCTCGCCCTGAGGGGAATCACCCGGGAATATCCCAACAAGCTGGACCACGTCATGAACGGCCCGGAGGAAGTCGCGAGCCCCGCCGTCCTCCACCCGGCCTTCTACGGAAGCTACGATTGGCACTCCTGCGTCCACGGACACTGGATGCTCGTACGACTCCTCAAGCTCTTCCCGGAGCTTCCCCAGGCCGAGGAGATCCGGGAGACGCTGACCCGGCTCCTCACCCCGGCAAACATCGCGGCGGAGGTCGCATACATGGACGCCCCCAACAGGGCCTCCTTCGAGCGAACCTACGGCTGGGCATGGCTCCTGAAGCTGGAGGAGGAGCTTCAGGGCTGGGAGGACCAGGACGCCCGGGTCTGGGCTGAGAACCTTCGCCCCCTTGCCGACGCTGTAGTGGCCCGCTACATGGACTTCCTTCCAAGACAGGATTATCCGATACGGCGAGGGGTACACCCGAATACGGCCTTCGGCATCGCCTTCGCCCTGGACTTCGCCAGGGCAACGGGAGACCGGTCACTCGAGGCGCTCCTCCTGGAGCGGACCGAGACCTATTTCGGGGACGACCTGGACTATCCCGCGGCGTGGGAGCCCGACGGAGACGACTTCTTCTCCCGATCCCTCATGGAGTCGGATCTGATGCGAAGGGTGATGCCACCCGATGCCTTCGCGGCATGGCTCCGGCGGTTCCTCCCGGGGCTGGAGGCGGGAGAGCCTCAGAGCCTTCTTACGCCGGCCGAGGTCTCGGACCGCGGGGACCCCAAGATCGTCCACCTGGACGGTCTGAACCTGAGCCGGGCCTGGTGCATGCGCCTCATCTCCGAAGCGCTCCCTCCGGGAGACCCGCTGATTCCCCTCCTGATGGAATCGGCGGCGCGACATGCGCGGGCCACACTCCCTCACATAAGCAGCGGGAACTACGAGGGAGAACACTGGCTCGCGACATTCGCGGTATACATGCTTACGGAATGAGGCTGCGTTGACGCTCCCCGGCGAGCCGGACTATCCTCCCCCCTTCGTCGGTAGCCCGCGAGCCGGCACCGAAACCCACGAGGGCTCGAGCCCTCTCCTGAAACCGACTGGAGCCACGGTCATGCGTCGAATCGCGCTCGTTCTCTCCGTCCTCTTTCTCTCCTTCTCTCCACTCACAGCCCAGGACGGGACGGACTCCGGGCGTCGGGCTTTTCAGCCTCAGGACTGGTATAAGCTGACCCGTCTTTCCACGCCGGCCATGTCACCCGACGGGAGGGCCGTAGCCTTCACCGTAACCACCGTGGACGAAGCCAGGAACGCACTCCACTCCGAGATCTGGATGGTCCCCATCGACGGGGGTGAGCCCGTCCGTCTCACCTCTCCCGGTACAGAGAGCTCCCGCCCCCGCTGGTCTGACGACGGGACCCAGCTCTTCTTCACCTCTCGTCGGGAAGGTGGCCAGGGGAGCACCTGGGTCCTCCAGATGGACGGGAGCCGCATGGGTGAGGCCTTTCAGATCGACGCCGGGCCTCAGGGATCGAAGCCGGACGACGGGTCCTTCACCGTGTGGACCGAGGCTGGCCAGAACGAGGGACCGGGAGAAGGGGAGGGAGAGGAGGGAGAGACATCGGAGAGAGATGATCCCTACGCCCGGATGCCTCCCATGGCACGTCCTCCCCTGGGGAGCGTCACCAGGCCGGTGGACCCGCGTCGCTTCGATGGGATGCAGATCGTGGACTTCCCGTACAAGCGGAATGGCTCCGGCTTCATACCCAACCGCCGCGAGCCCCGGGAATGGAACGCCTCACAGATCTGGAGGCAGGCGTCGGACGACACTGTGAAGATCCAGCTCACCGACCAGGTCTATTCTCACCGGAATGCCGTGGTGTCCCCCGACGGCAGGTGGATCGCCTTCAGCGCCGACCCGGAGCTTCGTCCCGACTCCGTGATTCAAGCTGAGAGGGATTCCATCGCCAGGCTTCCCTACGATGCCGCACGGGACGAGGCGCCCAGGAACGACAGTGACATCTTCCTCATCCCGGCGAGCGGTGGCGAGCTCCGGCGCCTCACGACCATGGACGGGTCGGAGCGAGGCATCTTGTGGTCCCCCGACTCTCGGCAGATCGCCTTCGTCTCCAGCCTCGCCCGGACTTCCTCCTCCCGGATCTGGGTCGTGGACGCCGGTGGAGGGGAGCCCAGAAACGTCCTGGGGGATTGGCGGTACGAGCCACAGGGGGTGGACTGGATGCCGAACGGCCTGCTGGCCATGAGTGCCTCCGTCGGGGGGCGCACCGCTCTCTTCCAGGTGCATCCGGGGAACGGGGAGATCACCGAGGTCATTTCCGGTCGACGCCGGATCAGTGGCTTCTCCTATGACGAAGATTTCCGGGAGGTGGCCTTCGTGGCCACCTCTGTCGACAAGCCCACGGAGCTCTTCGTGGCGGACATCGACGGACGGAACGAGCGGAGGCTCACGGGCTTCAACGACGCCCTGAACCAGGAGATCGCCTGGCCTGGAGCCGAGCGCTTCACGTACGAGTCGGTGGGCGGCCTGGAGATCGAAGCCTGGCTCCAATTCCCCTACGGATACGAGCCCGGAAAGAGATACCCCCTGGTGCTCTACATCCATGGGGGGCCCCACTCCGCATATGGGGAAGGCTGGTTCGACGAGTTCCACAACCTCACGGGAGCGGGGATGTTCGTCCTCTATACGAATCCCAGGGGCTCCAGCGGCTACGGGGCGGACTTCACCTATTCCACCCGAGGACGCTGGGGGATGGAAGATTACGAGGACCTCATGAAGGCTGTGGATATCGTCATCCAGCGGGACGACGTGGACCCGGAGCGGCTCGGTGTGACGGGTGGGAGCTACGGTGGATTCATGACGGCTTGGGTCACGACGAAGACCGACCGGTTCGCGGCGGCCCAGACGGACCGGATGATCAGCAACTGGTTCTCCTGGTACGGGACTTCGGAGGCCCAATCCCTCACGGAGTTCGAGTTCTACGGCAAGCCCTGGGACAACCCGGATCTCTACTGGGAGCTATCCCCCATCAAGTACGTGGCCAACGTCACCACTCCCACCCTCATGGTGCAGTCCGAAGAGGATCACCGAACTCCCATGACGGATGCGGAGCAGTGGTTCATGTCGTTGCGGAAACGAGGCGTCCCGGTGGAGTTCATGCGGTATCCCCGCTCCACCCATGACCTTTCCCGCACCGGGGAACCCTGGCTCCTGGTGGATCGGTTGGGCCGCCTTAGGGATTGGTTCACCTACTGGCTCCTGGAGAAGTGACCCTCCCCGAGCACACCGCCGTCCCAGCCCCAACGTGACGCCGCTCCCCTTCCGGCTTGCCGGAGAGGGGAGCGGCAGAGGAAGGTTCGAGGGGGGTGCCCTAGCGGTCCCCCCCGCTTCGCCGCTCCTCCCAGCGCACGGGGCGGTCGGACCGGTCCACCCTGACGATCTCGATGGGATACGACTCCCCGGGGAAGGGATCCGATTCCAGGGTCGTCCGGACCACGAAGTAGATGACCTCGATCTCCCGATCCGGGTTCTGGGGGTCCGACTCTCTTCTGAAGCCGACGCTGTCCACCTGGATCTGGTCCCCGGGATTGCTGCGCCCGGCACCGACGAAGACAATCATGTATTGGGCAAAATCGATCTCGGGGGGCGGTGGTGGATCGTCCAGGGCGGAGGTCGCCCGGGCCCAACTCCGGGCAAAGGAAGCCTGATCCCGGATCACCTCCCTGATGGTGTCGGCGAGGGGTGCGGCATCATCACGGTACAGCCGGTTCGCGGCGTCCACCGGCCATACCCTGGCGGCGGGGGGCGGAGCAACCCTGATGCTGGGGCCGCCGCATGCGGCAACCACACCTGCCAGGGCAAAGGAGAGGAGCACGGTTCTGCAGGTCGGATAGCCTGACGTTTTCACGATCAGCCCTCTTCCGTGGGGTCTGAATTCGAAGCGATCACCGCACAAAGCGCCGGGGGCATGAGAAGCCGTCAAAATACCCGCGCCTGAGGATCGGGGCCTCGCCCAGGAGGTCGAGATCCGCCTGAACGTTAGCGCCTGTGTCGTCCATGGTCCATGAGAGGCGCCAGGTGTTCCCAGTGCCCTGCCAGGTGGCCTGGTGGAAGAACTTGAATAGCGCCCAGGTTCCGCGATAGCTCAGGCTGTCGGCTCGCTCCCCCGCCTGAACTCGGAGAACCACCTCCTCCGCCGTGGCGCCCTCCCAGGTGAAGTTCCCCCACCCGGTGTCGTTCCTCCTGTAGCCCTCCTCATCTCCGTCCACGTTCAAGGTGATGGTCGGGACCTCATCCGAAGGCTGGCCTCTGAGCCTGAAGCGCAGCCGAGGGTCTTCTCCCCCCTGTCCGTAGAGGATGTCGGCAATCTCCCGGGCACGATTCACAAAGGTCTGGAACTCCGGCGCCGGCGTGAGGCCGGCGTTCCTCACTTCGTCGGCCAGGGCCCAGAGGGCCCCGCTCTCGGGATGAAGAAGGTCGTTCACCTCCGCCAGGTTCGCATCCCGGCCCCCCATGCGGAAGGGAAACTGCTGGAGGACTCCGCCGGAGGTACGACAAAACTGCTGGCCCCGGCTGTCCATGGCAGCGACGTCGCTGCGACCGATGGCTGACCGGGCATACAGCACGGGTGCCCGGAGCAGGGATTCGACGGAAGAGCCCACCTCCAGCGCGGTCTCCGGGGCGGTGTTGAAGCTCAGCCTGATGGCGTCAATCTCTCCGGACGCGGCCTGAGCGGCCTGAGCCGCTCCGTCCTGCGCCCCCGAGGAGCCCGGATCATCAGCCAGCTGTCCCATGGCCCCCGCCAGCCGACCGAGCTCCCCCAGGTAGGGCTGACTGGCCTCGCCAAAGAGGCGATCGGTGACCTCCGGCGGGGAGACGACGTGGACGGGCTGGAACACGGGACCCACCACCGTGGAATCCACCACCGTGTGCTCCGTGGCGATATTCAAGAGCTGGAAGAGGGGCGATCTCGGCCCCGCCAGCTCGGACAGGGCGCCCTCGGCCCCGTTCAGACCCGGGTTCGCCACACTGGCCGACGACAGGAAGTCGATCCAGGTCTGGATGTACTCTTGCTGATAGCGACCCCTGAGGGTCGTGGCCATGGCCTCCGGGTCGATCCCCGAGAAATAATCCCCTCCCACCACGTAGGACTCCCGCTGGAAGAAATCCGTGGCGCTGGCCAGCCCCTGCAGGACGAACTGCCATCCACCCTGGGTGAACGCGCCGGGGACTTCCCTGGTATCGAC
Organism: Gemmatimonadota bacterium; assembly: GCA_050114895.1. Classification (GTDB taxonomy): domain Bacteria; phylum Gemmatimonadota; class Gemmatimonadetes; order Longimicrobiales; family Gaopeijiaceae; genus JASFRP01. Next base: position 590 of record JASFRP010000085.1, on the reverse strand, counting down.
GACGTACCGGGCGGATCCCGGGAAGTCCCGGTTGAACTGTATGGATGGGAACTGGCTGTTGGCCTGGGAGAGCATCGCCGCGTAGAACGACTGCTCATTGGCATTGGCACGGAGGAATGCCCTGGCCCGCTCCACGGTGAGGTTGTCGGCGGCGTCTCCGTATGGATTCCCGTGGGGAAGCTCCTGGGCATAGAGGTCGAATTGGGCCCGGGCCAGCGCGAGACGCTCCTCGTCCAACGCCCGGTCACCCTGCCATTCCTCCAGGAGTACCGGGCCCATGAACGAGGCGGAGCTGGAATCCGGAAAAGAAGTCGTGATGAGGTAAGCTTTGAGGGCCCGGTACTTCGTCTCGTATTCCTCCTGGGTGGTCTCCGGCGAAAGATCTCCCAGAGACGTGCTCAGGGCGGCCCTCGTGGATTCGAAGAGGAGTGCACGGAATCGTTGGAAATAGAGCCGCCGCACCTGGGGGAACATGGAGGACCCGGAATACAGCCCCCACTGGAGCCAGAGGGGTCGGTCCTCCCGTCCGTAGTGAGCCAGCTTCGCCACCTGCGCCCGGAGGATGTCCAACCGCTCCAGATCCTCCAGCG
>JASFRP010000084.1:0-9124 GCA_050114895.1 Gemmatimonadota bacterium | reverse complement strand
GTGGACGAGGAAGTCCTGCGCATCCTTCAGGAAGCCTCCACCAGGGCCACGGAGACCCTGGAAGCCCACCGGGAGGCCCTGGATCGAGTGGCCAACCTCCTCCTGGAGAAGGAGGAGATCACCGGGGCCGAGGTGATGGGCCTTCTGGAGTGAAGGACCTTCCGGGTTCCGTGCCCTTCACCGAGGAGAGCGTCTGGGTGGAGGAGGCGAGCTCGATCCCCCGGCCTCAGTCACACCTCCTCCTCCACCTCCACGATCTCGGTCCGGAACGCGTAATCCTCCGGTTCTATCTGCCTCCCTCGAGTACGCGCCCACACCTGGGTGAACTCCGCCCCGAAGAAGAAGGCCTGGGCCGAGAAGTAGATCCACACGAGCAGGAGGAAGAGGGACCCCGCGGCACCATACAGAGACGCGAACACATTCCGCGCCAGGAAGAGGGCCAGCGCGTACTTGCCCAGGTAGATGAGGAGGGCCGTGGCGAGGGCGCCGATCCAGACATCGTGCCACGAGACCTTCACGTCCGGGAGGATCTTGAAGGCAGCCGAAACGAAGACCCAGAGGAGCAGGATCGAGGTGAAGAGCTCCCCCATCCGGACCAGGGGCAGGTAGGAGCCGATAGGATCGAGGAGGGGACCGATCCAGGACATGAGGGCGCTGGCGACGACGGAAAGCACCAGGAGCCCGCCGAGACAGAGGACCATGGCGAAGGAGGCGACCCGGGTCCGAGCAACGTTGCGAATCAGGCGGCTCCCGGCCTTCACCTCCCAGATTCGGTTCAAGGCGCCCTGAAGGTTGGTGAAGACGGCGGTGGCACCGAAGAGGAGGAGGCCAACCGTGAGGATGGCGCCCCAGGATCCCAGCTCCGGCTGGCTGGCTCGTCCCAGGACGGTGGACGCCAGTTCCTGGCCTCGGGGTCCTGCCAGGAGCCTCACCTGATCCAGAATCCAGTGCTCCGCCTCACCCCTTCCCAACACCTTCCCCAGTATGGTCATGGCCAGGACTACGAGGGGGGCCAGGGAGATCAGCGAGTAGTAGGCCAGGGATGCCCCCCAGTGGACGACATCGTCCTCCAGAAAGGCCAGGACCGTGCCTTTGAGAACACCGACGGCGGTGCCGATGAACCCCAAGGGCCCCCTCGTCCCTCCGCCGCCGCCATCCCCCCCAAGGCCTGTCACCGGATCCTCCCAATGGAGAAGTGCAGGTGCCATCGGCGCAACGGCTCCTCCTTCACGCTCACCACCGACTCCCCTGCGGCAAGGGCCCGGGCCACTGCGGCGGGACGGCGGGTGTCCAGGAGAGATGGATTCACCTTGTAGCCCAAATCGAGCTGAACGGGGCCCACCGGCGTGGCGAGGGAAACCCCGATCCCCGTGCCCAGCCTCACGGTCTTGCCGAGCTGGTCCGGCGCCAGCGGGCCTTCGGTGGGAAGGAACCGTCCATCGGGGGTCCAGACCCGCCCGGCATCCAGAAAGACGTGGACACCGTGGGGCCACCCCAGGAGAGGGAAGGGAACCTCCAGCTGAGCCGAGCCCGTCCACCGGGCCAGTCCGCCGAGGGGAATGTAGTGGCCGGCACCTACGGACCCTCCATCCGCGTGCTGGGCCTTCAGGTCGGGGACCTTGGGTCCCAGAAGCTCCGGACCCCATCCCCGGACGTCACCGGATCCCCCGGCGGTGAGGATTGCGTCCCTGAGCTTGAGGTAGACTTCTAGCCGGTCGGACCCGTCCGGGGCCGGAACGCTGACCCCGAAGGGGAAGACGCGGCCCGCCCCGAGACGGAGCGTGAGGTGAAGCCACGATTGAAGGGCCCGGCCCACCGACCCGTCCGCCTCCAGCCTTCCATACTCCACCGTGGAAAGTCCAGGGGGACCTGCAACCTCGGCGCTCCCCTGGGCATCCCAACTCCACGCCCCGCCCCTGAAGTCCGCACTCTGGCCCCACTGGGCCGTAAGCCTCAGGCTGCTGGTTCGCCGGTCCAGGTTCAGGGAATCCAGGGTCGCCAGGAGCTCGATCAGATCCTGGTTCTCCCCCACCGCTCCTCCCGGACGGGAGGCCAGGACGTTCCGGTAGGAGAGGGAATATCTCAGGCTCAGGTTCCGCTGAGGGCCCCGCTGGAGGAGAAGCCCCGACTCGAGCCCTCCGGCCACGGAGCGGTCCCGAACGTCGTTCCGGTATTCCACGAAGGGGCGGATGACGCCGGAGAGCCGTCTGTGGAAGAGGTAGGGCTGCCGAAGGGAGAGAGAGAGCCCGTACCGTCTTGCCAGATTCGCGTCAGGGCCCAGAAGGCCCGTCCGAGCCGTGGCGGAAAGCTCCAGGACCCGGGCGCCTCCCAGGAAGTTCCGGTGACTCCAGGAGGCGTCGGCGGAGAGCCCCGACAGTGTGGTGAACCCCAGCTGTCCCGAGACCAGCCTCGGCAGCCCGTCGTCCACCCGGAGCCGAAGGACTCCGAGGGTGTCTCTCCCCCCTTCGCCGGCCATCCGGACCGACGCGGAGCGCACCATGTCCAGGCCCATGAGCTCCCGTTCTCCTTCGGCAGCCTTGGACTCGGAGAACCAATCCCCCACGGCCAGGGGGACCTCCCTCAGAAGCACCGGTGGGGTGAGGATGTCGTTCCCCTCCACCTCTCTCCTGGCGACCCGCACCCTGGGGCCCGGTTCTACCGTCAGGACCAGGGTCGCAGCGGCCGCCCCCCCCCGAACCCCACCGACGACCCTGGGGAACGGGTACCCCCTGTCCCGGAACCAATTCCCCACTTCGTCCCGGAGGCGGATCCGGAGGGCGGACGTCAGGCGAAGGCCCCGGTTCCGCCCCATCTGCCGGGTGAGGTCTCGCCAACGCTCCCGAAGGCCTACCGGGAGGCCCCCCTCCACTCCGCTTCCGTCCCCCCGCACCAGGACGAGAGAATCGAGGATGGTGGGCCTCCCCTCCCTCACGACGTACACGATGTCCACCGCGTTCGAGACCGTGTCCAGGGTGACTTCGTAGTCCACCGCCACCTCGGGGAACCCCTGGTCCCGGTAGTACCGCTCCAGGCGAGTCCTGTCTCTGAGGAGTTCCGGGGGATCGAACGACTGGTACCGGGGGGACGGGACCAGGGGGAGGACGTCCACCACGGCCTGGAGCCGCTGGCGGAACCCGGGTCCCGCAAGAGTGACCTGGTTCTTCAGATCTCCCTCCTCCAGAGATCTGCCGTCGGGAAAGGCGAAGCCGACGGAAGCGACCTTCGTCTCCGGGTTCACCAGGAAGAGAGGAACCTGCGCCCGAGCTGGAGCGACTCCGGCGGAAAGAGTGACTGTCGCCAGGGAGAGGCAGCCTCGTCGGAGCCCCGGGAGACCGGACCCACCACGGACGGGCCTAGTCATACGAGATCCTTGATCGAACGAAGACCTTCGTCTCGCCCCGCCCCCCGGCCTGGAGGTTCAGGAGCAACCATCGGACCGCCTGGAGTTCCACCTCGAACTCGGGTTCCCGAGGCTTCTGCGCCTGGTTTCCCGATGTGCGCTGGAGTGAGACGGGCTGGCGAATCCCCAGGTAAAGGTCCGGGGAGACATACCGCCCTGCCAGGAGGGTGACACCATCCAACCCGTCGGTGGTAATCTCCACCACATCCAGGCCCACTTCCTCCCGGGCGTATGCCTCCACCGCGCTGCTGAGTCGACCCAGGGCCAGCGCGCCTCCCGCCTGGGAGAGGGACCCCTCCCCCCCCCCGAGGCTCCTTCCCGCCGGTTGGCCCACCGCCAGGTAGGACACCATGTCCGAGGCCTCCAGGGGAGGGTTCGAGGAGAGCTCCAGGTTCAACTCTTCGGGAGTCCCGGTCACCTCCAGGGAGATCGTGACCTCCGGTTGATCCGGGTTGTCCCGGGAGGGAACAGCATACTCCGCCGTGAGATCCACCCGAGCCGTTCGAGGAGATCCCTGAAAGACCAGGCTTCCACCGGCCAGGGAGAAGCGCCGACCGAACTGCTGCACGTAGCTCCGCTCGGGGACCGGATCCACCTCTCCCACCAGCCGAATGGAATCTCCCGGTTCCTTGCTGACCGTCAGGTCCCCCGTGAACTGAACCGCCATCTCCGGATTCGATCGCTTCCGAATCCAGGAATCACGCCGGAGGCCCACATCCAAGTTCAAGGTTGCAGAGTCGAAGAGGCTTGGGCCGGTGCTCGGGGTGTCGGAGGCCCGACGATAGCCGAAGACCCGGGCCAGCTCCCGGTAGTCCTCCTCCGTGAGGATGATGCCCTCCACCTCCGAAGCCCCGGCGAGATCCCCCAGGTAGACGTCGGCTCGGAGGATCTCGAGACGCCCCTCCACCACCGGCTCAAGCGAGGTTCCAGAGATGTGAAGGCGCCCGGAGCTCGTCACGTCCACGGCGGAAGACCCCACGGCATGGAACCCCTCCGCCACCAGATTGAGGTCGTACTTCGGATGGTCCATCCGGGAGATGGTCACCGAGCCCGAGCCGGACAGCGTTCCCCCCTCCGTCCCGATCCGAAAGCTGTCCACGCTTACCTGATCTCCTCCGAGGCGAAGGTCCATCCGACCCCCGGCGTACCGAACCCCCAGATCCGGAAGGAGGAGATCCAGACCGTCCACCGTCAGAGCCCCTTCCAGGACGGGCTGGTCGGGATGCCCGGTGACGTCCACGCTACCGTCGAGGATCCCGTGAAGGTCCCGGATCTTTCGACGAGGCAGGAAAAGCCCCACCCACTCCAGGGGGAGGGAATCCACCGACGCCTCCAACCGCACCGGCTCGCCGTCGATGAGTCCCCGGTGGGAATCGGCCAGGGAGAAGGTCACGGGGAAGGTGCCCTCTGCCTCGATCCCCACCCCTCCCTCCATCCGGGCCCGGAAGTCCACGCCCAGGGAGTCTCCAGTGTAGGCGGCATTGAAGCGGACGTCGGAAGGCGGGGCGTCACCGCCTTCCAGAGCGCTCCGGAAGGAGGCGGCCATACGCGGCGACGCTCCGTCCCCGGAGAGGGAGAAGGTTCCACTGAACTCCCCCCGAAGAGCCGGGTATCCGGCGAGGTCGGAGAGGGTACCGATACGGAAGCCGGTGACGTCTACCGTCAGGCTCAAGGGCCCCGTCCGAGCCACACGTCCCCGGGCCCGGATCTCCTGGTCCCCCGCCTTCAGGAGGAGGGAGTCGATCTCCACTCCTGAGCCCAGGGCGATGCGAGTCGGCTCCTGGAGGACCCACTGGTCCTCGTCGGCCCGGAACTCCAGCTCCTCCACCCGAAGGGCCGGGGCGTCCGGGATCTGCTGCACCCTCAGGGATAGTCTCCCCTCCCTGGAGTCGTCCAGGACGGCAGAGGCCGTGACTGCCACGTCCTCCCCAGACTCCATTTCGGCGTCGACTACCAGGTTCTCGACAGGCAGGGAGGGCATCCGGAGACGGTCGATCCGAAGGTGGCCCGCTCCCTGGTCGAATCCCTCTCCTGCTTTCCGATGGAGTTTCCCACTGGCTTCGATGCCCTCGGTCCGGATTTCGTCCACGAGGAGGGCGTTGATCCTGGCATCTCCCCCCAACTCCAGATCGTCCATTGCCCCCTGGGCACTCAGGTGGAAGGTGGCCTCCCCCACGGCGACGACTTCCGCACCTAGAAGGGGAGCGAGCATGTCGGCCCTTTCGAACATCCCATTGATCTGCAGGTCCCCCTCGGCTCCGGCAGTCGAAGAGAGGGGAAGCCTCCCTGACCCGGAAAGGGTGCCGAGCTGGGAGTCGAGGGACAGGCTGTCCAGGCGGAGGACGCCCTCCGACACGGTCATCTCCACTTGCCCGTGGTCCACTGCCACCCGATCCCAGCTGGCGGAATCCACCACCATCCAGGCCCTCCCCTCGAGGGAGTCGGGATCCGTCCCGGAGCCGTCCAGGCCGACTCGGGCAAAGAGGGTTCCCTGGGGACCATCCCTCCCGTTTCCCGTTCCCGGCGGGGGCGCAGGTCGGCTGATGGCTCCTCGAGCGCGATACGTGAGCTCGGGTCCGGAGAGATCACTCTCCCCCCGAAGGCTCACCGTTCCTCCGATGGCTGAGGCATCCAGGCTCGCTGTCACCTTCCCGGCGTCGGCGTCGAGCTCCAGTCCAGCGGAAGAAACCGGAAGCCCCGCGACGGTGGAGGAATCCAGTGCCACCCTGACCCTCCCCGTCAAGCTTTTCGGATCCGTTCCTCGGATCTCCCCCTGCACCCGACCTGCAAGCGCCGTGGAGAGGGCCGGGCGGCCAAGCAAGCCCCCGACGTCCAGCCCTGCGAACCGGACCTCGGGAATCGTCACTTCCGCTTCCGGGCCCCCTCCGTCCATCCGAGCCTCTCCGTTCAGCTCCCCGTGCAGCAGGGCGAGATCCAGGGTCATCCGGACTCCGGTGGAGTCCACCTCACCCTCCACCTTTCCCCTTCGCAAGGTCTCCGTGCCAACGGTGGACGAGTCCAGTTGGAGAGTCCCTCTTCCCCCCCACACCCCAGCGACCCGCTTGGCCTCTCCATTCAGGAGCCCATTCAGCTGCGTGGGAGGTAGGGCTGTGGCTTGGGTGTCTGGCAGGAATCCCCGGACGTCCAGGGAAGCGAAGCGGAGAGTGTCCACCCGGAGGACGTGCACATCCCGGTCCCTGCGCCACCTACCCTCGAGTCGGGCGCTGCCGGAGTCGGCCAGCGCCAGGGCGGCGGTCAGATCCATGTCGCCCCCCTCGGCGACGACGTTCACCGATGCCGAATCCACCTCCACTCCCCGGTAGGTCGCCGATGCGAGTTCAGCGGAGGCCCTTCCGGACCATCCCGGCAAGGCCCTCAGATCCACCCGGCCCCGACCTCTCACGGCTCCGCCACCGAGCCGTCCCTCCAGCGCGACCAGGGCCTCTCCAGCTTCCACCTCTCCTCTGAGGGAGACGTCGGTCAGGACCCCCCTCCCAAGGCTCCCCGTTTCCATCTCCATCCGACCGTCGGCGGTGAGATCATCCAGGGAAATCCCGGTCCCCCTCAACTCGAAGGATACCGTGGACCCTGCAGAGTCCAGGGCCGGGAGGGGTGGAGCACCATCGGGGGGGGAATAGGAGAGCCGCCCGGCCACTCCCCATCCCAGCGGAGCCCCAGGCGTAAGGGCTCCCGTGCCGCTCCCCTCTATCCCGGAGGAATGAAAGGTCCAGTCGCCGGTCCATTCCGCGGCGGTGGAATCCGCTTCCGCGTCCACATCGACCGCCACCGGAAAGGGCGAAGTCACCAGCCCCCAGGCAGCCAGGTCCACGTCCGACGCCCGCAATCGGGTTCGGGAGGGCCCGCTGCTCGGACCCCGGGAAAGGTCCGCCTGCACCCGCACTCTCCCTCGGCTTCCGGTCCTTCCGTCCACATCCATCGTCAATACGCCGCCTGCCGAGCGGGCGGACGCCGTCAGATGGAGCTTGATCGAATCGGGGACCCGAGCAGGGAGGAAGGGTCCGATATCGGCCAGGTGGAGGGGGGCAGCCATCAGATTGACCTCGAGCCCCTCCGATCCGGGGCCGCTCCCTCCGACGGGGATGATCCCCCGTCCCCGGACGTGACTCTCCGGGGTATGGAGGAGGAGCGTGTCCAGGGAGATCCTCTCCGGCCCGTAGGCTCCGGAGACCCTGAGACGTCCCCACTCCTTCCCCTGGCCGCGGGCGTGGATCCGCCCCAGGAGGGAGTCGATAGTGACTCGAAGATTGGGGCCCAGACGCAAGTTCTGGGCTTCGGCCTGAATGCTGTCGAGAGTCCACGGGGACGCACTTCCTGCCGAAAGCCCGCCCTCGACGATCGTCAGGTTTCCCCCGCGGAGCCGGACCCGATCCACCTGGACCCGCCAGGGCGAAGCCCCCCCCCGGGAGGTGCCTGCTGCCGGCTCATCCCAATCTCCTGCCGGCCCGGACTCCAATTCCACCTGCACTCCCACCGCCTGCACACGGTCCAGGGCCACCGTCTTCCGGAGGAGGGGAAGGAGGTGGTAGGTCAGGGCCAGGGTGTCGATGGCCGCGGTCCAGCTGCCTGCGTTCCCGGCCGGCCCCGAAGTGATCCGAAGCCCTGTGACCTCCAGGTCGCGGAGCCAGCTTCCCGTGACGGTCCCCACCTCCAAACGGAGAGAGGCCGAGGAGAGGTGCCGCGTGATCCGGGTTCCGATGGCTGTGGAAAAGGAATGGGACTGCAGACCGACAACGAAGCCCACCAGAAGCAGGACGCCGACGAGGGCGGTCCATGCCGTGAGCTTCAGGAGCCGTGCTCTGAGGGAACCCGAGGACTGCGGCGACTCGGAGAGGGTTCGACGCCTCCCTTCAGGTTGAAGAACAGGGGATCCAGACTACCCCTGTGTAGTATCTAATCATCCAAAAGGTCCCGTATCGGCCCCCCCGAACGCATCCCATTCCGGGCGTCACTCTCCAGCCCCGGGATGCGCCCATGGTCAGAGCCTGTTCAGGGCGTTCAAGAGGCTTTCTCGATGCCCCGTGGGCATCCCCTAATCTGGTTTCGCAGAGCTTTCGTCGGGTAGGGGGCGCCGCTTGATGTGCCCTTCTCCGGTCTTCTCCGGCCGGATCAGGTACCTGACGGTGAGGAGGACCAGGGTGACGGCGACGAGCCCTCCCGTGAACAGGACCACGTAGCCCAACCATTCCCTCGAGGCCTCCGGAGCCTCCAGAACTGTCTGAATCCCAATCCAGCCGATCATGACGGTCTGTCTGCCCATGAGCGTCATTCCCAGTAGACTGGGCGACCGTAGAAGTCGAAGAGCCTTCCCTCGTATTCCCGGTTGACCGGGGTCCCGGGATCGTACTTCGGGCCGTTTCTGATCTGCTCCCTGGTCAACCCGACCACCGCCTTCTCCTCCCCCCAGTCCAGATCTTCCACCCAGAAGGGGGAAACCAGGACTTTCCTTCCGGGCAACCAGTTGCGGGTGTCCACGACCATGTAGCGCAGGCTCCATGTCTTGTCGTCGAGGATGAAATCTTCCACGTGCCCGATCTCGCCGTCGGACGCGGCGATATGATAGCCCCTGACCTCATTCACGGACCGGAGGTGCGGATCCCCTTTCGCCCGCCGCTGAGGTGCCCTGGTTGCTTCTTCCCCCCTGGCTCTCAGCTCGGCAGGCGTGGCTTCCGGCCCCCAGAGTGCACTGCCGATCCAATAATGAGG
>JASFRP010000083.1:0-9134 GCA_050114895.1 Gemmatimonadota bacterium | reverse complement strand
GATGGGCCCGGACGCCTCGGGGATCATGAGGCTGGAGGGAGATCTGGTGCCTGGAACACCCCTGGCCGAGGCCCTGGGTCTGGACGATTGGCGCCTGGACGTGGAGATCACCGCGAACAGGGGCGATCTCCTCTCCCACGTGGGGATCGCCAGGGAGTTGGCTCCCCGCGGAGTCGAAGAACCGCCTCTCCCCGACATACCAGGGGCCGCCTCCGCCCCCCTCGAGCTGGAGACCGATCCCGCCGCGGTATCCGCCCATGGGGTTACCATCCGGATCGATGATCCGGACCTCTGCCATCGGTATCTTGGTGCGGTGATCCGGGGCGTGAAGGTGGGGCCTTCACCTCCGTGGCTCGCCTCCAGGATCCGCGCCGCAGGCTCCAGACCCATCAACAACGTGGTGGACGCCACCAACTATGTCCTTCTGGAGCTGGGCCAGCCCCTCCACGCCTTCGATCTCTCCAGGCTGCGGGAGTCCACGGTGGTGGTCCGGAGGGCCAGGGAAGGGGAGCTCATCAGGACGCTGGACCAGGAGGACCGGCGTCTGAGTGAGGGAATGCTCGCCATCTGCGACGCCTCGGACCCGGTGGCCATCGCAGGGGTGATGGGGGGCATGGACTCCGAGGTGTCGTCGGACACCAGGGACGTGCTCCTGGAGTGTGCCCTCTTCCACCCGGCGTCCGTTCGAAACACCCGAAACGCGCTGGACATGTCCACCGACGCGAGCTACAGGTTTGAGCGCGGAGTGGACCCCCAGGGGATGGAACGGGCAGTCCGGAGAGCCACGGAGATCATCGTGGCCACTGCGGGAGGGGTTTCCGACCCCAGCCTCCTCGACGTCTGCCCGAGACCCTTTGAAGAACTCACGGTATCGCTTCGCCCCTCCAGAGTCCGGGTCCTGTTGGGGATCACCCTCACTCCACAGGAGATCGAGGATCTCCTTGTGCCCCTGGGTTTCAGGATCACCTCGTCGGGGGACGACGTCCTGGAAGTGACGGTCCCGGGGTTCAGGAGCTACGACGTGGTACGGGAGGTGGATCTCCTGGAGGAGGTGGCCCGGGCGTACGGATATGATCGGTTTCCGGACGAGCTGGGTCCGTTCCGCCCCGGCTCCGTCCCGGACCATCCCCTCTTCCGGCTGGAGGACGAGATTCGGGACCTGTTGGTGGGTAGAGGGTTCCTGGAGGCTCAAACCCAGGCCTTCGCCACCGAGGCGGATGGAGAGGTGGAGCTGAGCAACCCGGTGTCCGTCCAGGAGGGGTTCCTTCGCAGGCGCCTTCTGTCCGGCCTGGTCCGGCGGGTGGAGTACAACTTCGCCCGGGGCCAGCGGAACGTGCGCCTCTTCGAGCTTGGCACGGTGTTCTTGAGCGGGGGAAAGGGAGAGCTGCCGGGTGAGGAGTTCCACCTGGCACTGGTGCTGACGGGAACCCGGCGCCCCCTGCATTGGGGAGACCCACCGGATGACATGGATCTCTGGGACCTCAAGGGAACCTTGAGCTCCCTCATCCCCGGGGCGCTGCTCCAGGGAGCAACCCTGCGGGAGGGGGCTCCGGAGGGCGTGGGGCTGGTGCCCGGGGAAGGCTTTTCCCTGGTGGATCCCGGGGGGACCCTGGTGGGGTACGGCGGGAGGGTGGAGGCGGCCCGGGTGGATGCCCCGGCGTGGGCCGGCCCTCTCTGGGCGGCGGAGATCACGCTACCGGAGGAACCCCGGGGAAGACCCGTTCCCGTGTTCCGGCCGCTCCCTCCATTCCCGGGGGTGGATCGAGATCTCGCCCTTCTCCTTCCCAAAGAGCTTCCCGCTCGCCAGGTTGAAGCGTTGATTCGGGAGACCGCGGGGGACCTGCTGACGGATCTGCGGATCTTTGACCTCTATGAAGGCGAGGGGGTCCCAGGCGGATATCGCTCCGTGGCCTTTCGTCTGCGGTTCCAGTCGGGGGAACGAACCCTTATGGATGAAGAGGTGGAACGGGCGGTGAGTGGCGTGACCGACCGTCTATTGGAGGAGCTTGGTGTCAAGACCAGAGGATAAGGTCCTCGGCGACCCGTCGGATCTCGGGGCCTTCGAGCGCTTGGAGTTGGCTATCGATGCGGCGCTGGCCCGAGTCGACGTGCTTCAGGCGGAGCTGCAGGCGTCGAACAACCGGGCCAGGGAGATGGAGACCCTCCTCAAGAGGTTCACTGGAGGGGAGGACGACCCGGCGTCCCTCCTGAGCCGGCTTCAGCGCTTGGAGGACGAGAATGGCGTTCTGACGGAGCGCCTTCGGAAGGGAAGAGATGGGGTGGAGAAGTTGCTGGCTCGGATTCGGTTCTTTGAGGAGCAGGGCTGATGGCAAGCGATCAGCGGAAGTCTTCCGTCACGGTTCGTATCGGGGGTGAGGATCACATCATCCGGGCCAACGTCGAGCCGGAGTACACCCGGCGTTGCGCCGAGTGGGTGGACGATCGGATCTCCGAGATCAAGGGCCAGCTTGGCCTCATCGAGAGCCACAAGGCAGCGATCCTGGCGGCCCTCTCCATTACGGACGAGCTCTTTCAAGCCCAGGGTGAGGTGAAGGCCCTCCGAAAGGAGACGACCCGGCGGGCAGGAACACTGGCGAGAAAGCTCGAGTTGGCTCTGGCTGAGGAACCATCGGCCCCGTCAGGGCAGCAGGAGTCGGAACGGGAAGGGCTGTGAAGTAGGGTCCCGCCGCCCGCCTTGCGTTCTGGGCTACGCAAGTCCTATTCTCTACTTAACTTTTGACACTTCCTCCGCATCTGATCCGTCAGGTGTGGGGAGTGGCATGTCCACCGCCTACCGTTCGGATGCCTATGCGTCCGATTTCCGGAGTGCATAGATGAGTCCCGTGGAATACGCGCTGGCGGCCCTCGCCGCCGTGCTTGCCGTTTCCGGCTTCTTCCTGGCCAGAGGCCTGGAGCGTGCCCGGCAGCGGAGGGAGCGAGAAGCGGCCAAGGATGAAGCGTCGCTGATTCTGAACCGGGCCCGCGAGGAGGCCGACAAGCTCAAAGAGGCCGCCGTTCTCCAGGGAAAGGAGGACGTCTTCGGTCTCCGGGGGGCGTGGGAGAAGGAGGAGGATCGGCGAAGGGAGGAGGTCGATCGGCTTGAGCGACGCCTGGACGAGCGATCGGAGTTCCTCGACAGGAAGTTCGACAGTCTCAGTGAGCGGGAGGGAAGCCAGGAGGCGAGAGCCAGGGAGCTGGATCGCCAGGATCAGTCCATTCGTGACAAGACCCACCATCTCCAGCAGATGGAAAAGGAGGCCAGAGCGAAGCTCGAAGGGCTCGCCGGGCTCTCTTCCCAGGAAGCCAAGAAGAAGTTGATGGAGGAGATGGTGGATCAGGCTCGGGCCGATGCTGCCAAGGAGCTACGGGACATCAAGGAGGAGGCCCAGCGCACGGCAGACAGGGAAGCGAAGAAGATCCTGGCTCTCTCCATTCAGCGAATGGCGGCGGATCAGACCGCCGAGACCACGGTGTCCGTCGTCCAGCTTCCATCCGATGAGATGAAGGGGAGGATCATCGGGCGGGAGGGAAGGAATATCCGGGCCTTCGAGCAGGCCACCGGCGTGGATGTCATCATCGACGACACTCCCGAGGCGGTGGTTCTGTCTGCATTCAATCCCGTTCGGCGCGAAGTCGCCCGCCATGCCCTGGAGAAGCTCATCGAAGACGGTCGCATTCACCCGGGGCGCATCGAGGAGATGGTGGCCAAGAGTGAGAAGGAAGTGGAGAAGGGGATGATCGAGGCGGCGGAGGAGGTTCTCTATGAGCTGGGAATCCACAACGTCCACCCCGAGATCGTCAAAGTGCTTGGCCAGCTCAAATACCGCACCTCCTACGGGCAGAACCAGCTTGGGCATGCCCGGGAAGTGGCGTTCCTGGCCGGTAACATGGCTGCCGAGATGGGGCTGGACGTTCAGGCGGCGAAGCGAGCCGGCATCCTCCACGACGTCGGAAAGGGCCTGACTCACGAGCACGAGGGCACGCACGTGGAGCTGGGGTGGCGGCTCTGCAAGAAGCATAACGAGTCCGACGTGGTCCTGAACGCCATCAAGGCCCACCACGACGAGGAACCCCATTACTTCCCCGAGACCTTCCTGGTCACGGCGGCGGACGCCATCAGCGGGTCCCGCCCCGGGGCGCGCCGGGAGATGTTCGAAGGGTATGTGAAGCGGCTGGAGAAGCTGGAGGAGATCGCCACCGAGCATCCCGGCGTGGAGCGGTGCTTTGCCATTCAGGCCGGACGGGAGCTGAGAGTCATGGTCCAGCCGGAGAAGGTCAGCGATCAGGAGATGGCGCAGATCTCCGAGGGGGTTGCCCGGAAGATCGAGGCCGAGCTCCAGTACCCCGGCCAGATCAAGGTCGTCGTCATCCGGGAAACCCGCGCAGTAGACTTCGCCCGCTGATGGCCCGGGCGCCTTTCCGGCGCCCGGCAAAGGAGGGGGCCCGACAACATGCCTCTCGCTGTCAAGGTCTTCGGCGAAAGAGAGCTCATCTGGGTCGAGGGTGAGGGAGTGGTCACGGATCACGATCTCGTCACCTACGTTCACGAGTACCTGGTTGAGAAGAACCTGAGGAGCTGGGACGAGGTATTCGATCTCAGCAGCGCGGACCTCCTGGATGTCACCTATGCCGGCCTCTCCGAGGTGGCGGCCGCAGCGGTCCCCACCGATCCCGAGGAATCTCCCACGAAGATCGCGATCCTCATCTCCGAGGCGGTGGGGATCGGCGTCTCCCGTATGTACCAGACTCTTCGGGAGGGAAAAGGTGGACGCCGGGCCATGAGGATATTCTGGGAGCGGGAGGACCTTCTCGCCTGGATGGAGCTGCCTCCCGGTTGGATTCCGGGGGCCGACTGACCCCCCAGGGCAGATCCCATTTCGGGGCAGCCAAGGACATCGGAAACGGTTACCTTGTGGCCCGGTGACAGAGCCCGGAAGGGCTTTGGCCGGTGACACATGGAATCCACACCAGCGATCAGAGGGAGACCGCAAGATCATGAGTGCCGAGATCATCTCTGGGAAGGAAATCGCACAGACGATCCGGGGGGAGACGGCGGCTCGGGTAGCTGCCCTGAAGGAGGCTCACGACTTCGTCCCCGGCTTGGCCACGGTTCTCGTGGGGGAGGATCCCGCCAGCCACAGCTACGTGGGAATGAAGAACAAGGCGGCCAAGGAGATGGGGATCTACTCCCGTCAGATCACCCTGGACGCCGAGACCCCGGAGGCCGAGCTCCTGGGGCTCGTGGAAGGATTGAACGCGGACCCCGGGATCCACGGGATCCTGGTCCAGCTCCCCCTCCCGAAGCACATGGACGAATCCAAGATCCTCCTGGCCATCGATCCGGCCAAGGACGTGGACGGCTTCCATCCGGTGAACGTGGGGAAGCTGTCCACCGGCGAGACCGACGTGCTTGCACCGTGCACGCCGGCGGGGATCGTCCAGATGCTGGTGAGGACGGGAAACGATCCGTCCGGGAAGCACTGCGTGGTGGTGGGACGCTCGAACATCGTGGGACGGCCCATGGCGTCTCTTCTCCTTCGAAAGGCGCCGGGTGGGAACGCCACGGTCACCGTGTGCCACAGCCGAACCCCGGACCTGGGGGCAATGACTCGCCTGGCGGACATCCTCATCGTGGCCATTGGCTGGCCTGAAACGGTGAAGGCGGACATGGTCAAGCCTGGGGCCGTCGTCATCGACGTGGGTACCAATCGCGTCGACGACGACACTCGTGAGCGGGGTTGGCGCCTGGTGGGTGACGTGGCTTTCGAAGAGGTGAAGGAGGTGGCCAGCGCAATCACGCCGGTCCCGGGTGGGGTGGGCCCCATGACCATCACAATGCTCATGTGCAACACGGTGGATGCCGCCGTGCGCCTGGCGGGAATCCAGGAGTGAGTGAAGGAGAGGCTGGGAGCACACCGTCGGGACCATGGCAAACCTGGACCTGTTCGATCCGGTAGAAGAGCCGGAGGGAAAGTCGGAGTCGTTCCCTCCGGCTTCTTCCGGAGACGAGACGGACGCCGGTTCCCCGCCTGAGCCCACCATCTGGACGGTCTCGCAACTGAACCAGGCCGTGAGAACGCTCCTGGAGGAGAGCCTCCCTCCCCTCTGGGTGTCCGGCGAGGTGGCCAACTGGAAGCGGGCCGGTTCGGGGCACTGCTACTTCACCCTCAAAGACGAGTCGGCCCAGCTCCGCTGCGTAATGTGGCGGGGTGACGCTTCTCGACTTCCCATGGATCCGGAAGAAGGAATGCGGATCCGCACGTTCGGTCAGCTCACCCTCTACGAAGCCCGGGGTGATTTCCAGCTGGTCGCCAGGCAGTTGGAAGGGGAGGAGGGTGAGGGCCTCTGGCGCCTGGCCTTCGAGAAACTGAGGAAGCGGCTGGGGGACGAAGGTCTCCTGGCCCCGGAGCGGAAACGCCCGTTGCCGCGTTTCCCGCAGGCCATCGGTGTGGTGACTTCCCTCACCGGTGCTGCGCTGCACGACATCCTGACGGTCTTGAGGCGCCGGGCCCCCTGGCTCAGAGTCCTGGTTGCCGGAACCCGAGTCCAGGGAGAGGGCGCCGCCCTGGAGATCGCCAGGGCGGTGGATCGTCTGGGGGGAAGCGGGAAGGTCGATCTCCTCATCGTGGGACGGGGGGGCGGAAGCATCGAGGATCTCTGGGCGTTCAACGAGGAGCCGGTGGCACGGGCCCTTGCGAGCTGCCCGGTGCCAGTGGTCTCGGCGGTGGGACACGAGGTGGACGTGACCATCTCCGACCTGGTGGCGGACCTCCGGGCCCCGACACCTTCGGCGGCGGCGGAAGCGGTAGCCCCGGACAAGGAGGAGATCCTCCGCTACCTTCGAGGGGCCGGCGAGCGGCTGGCTCGGGGTCTCCGACGTGGGGTGGACGTCCAGAGCCGGACCCTGTCGAAGGCCAGGAGCGAGCTGCGGCGAGCCGGTAACCGGATGATGGAGCCCCGCCGGAGATCGTTGACCCTCGCCCACGGGGCCCTCGCGCGCTTGGGGCGGGGGCTCCTGGAACCCCGTCAACGGATGCTGGCCTCCCTCCGGGTCGAGCTGGCGCGGGGCGTGAGGGCGCTACAGCGGCGCCGCAGGGACACTCTCTCCCGATTGGTGGGAACGATGGACGCCCTCTCCCCCCTCTCGACCC
The DNA here is from genome assembly GCA_050114895.1 of Gemmatimonadota bacterium. Lineage (GTDB taxonomy): Bacteria > Gemmatimonadota > Gemmatimonadetes > Longimicrobiales > Gaopeijiaceae > JASFRP01. The sequence continues at coordinate 1,983 of JASFRP010000083.1, read as the reverse complement.
TTCGACGCGGGTATGCGGTTCCCCTGGACGATGGAGGGCGTCTGCTTCGGACCGTCCGGGACTTTGCCGCGGGGCTGGAGTTCGATCTGAGGGTGGTAGACGGCAAAGTCCGGTGCGAGAGCCTTGGAACCAGGAACGACGAGGTGACCGGTGAGCAGTGAGCGTTCGGAAATCGGCGGAGCGGGGGCCCCATCGCTGGAGGCGAGACTTCGGAGGCTGGAGGAGATCGTCGCCCAGCTGGAGATGGAGGAGTTGGAGTTGGACAGGGCGCTGGCCCTCTTCGAGGAAGGTGTGGGGCACGTGAAGGAGGCGGAGGCCACCCTGGCCGCGGCGGAGCTCAAGGTGGAAGAGCTCCTGGGGGAGGGGGACGCCGACGAGACCCGGCCTCTGGATGATGAGGACGAGGGATGAGCACCGTCGGAGGAGGAGTGGACCTGGAGGCCTTCCTGGTCCGTGAGAAGGAGCGGGTAGAGGCATCTCTGACGGAGGCCCTCTCCTCCCTCCTGGCGAAGGTGCCTGGCGCCTACGCTCCGGCGATCCAGCACGGGGTTCTGAGTGGGGGAAAACGGCTCCGCCCCATCCTGTGCGTGGCGGCCTATCGGGCGGCGGGGGGGAAGGACGACGGTGTCTACGCCCTGGCGGTGTCCCTGGAGCTCATTCACGCCTACTCCCTCATGCACGACGATCTTCCGTGCATGGACGACGCCGAGCTTCGGCGGGGAGAGCCCACCACCCACAAGATCCACGGTGAGGGGCCCACGATGGTGGCCGGAGCCCTCCTCATTCCCCTGGCCGCCTTTCAGGCCTGGAAGGCCGCTCACGGCATGGGGCTGGACGACAAGGGGGGCCGCGCCCTGGTGTCCGAGCTCTCCCGGGCCGCTGGAGGTGGGGGGATGGTTGGAGGGCAGGTCCTGGACCTCCTGGGAGAGGGCCGGACCCTCTCCGTTCCAGAGCTGGATGACCTGCACCGCAGGAAGACCGGCGCCCTTCTCCGGGCCTCCCTGCGGATGGGGGGGATCGCCGCCGGCGCTTCGGACAGGGCTCTGGACGCATTCGACGAATATGGGCGAGCCATTGGCCTGGCCTTCCAGATCGCCGACGACCTGCTGGACGCCACGTCAGACGCGCAGGCCCTGGGCAAGAATCCGTCGGACGCGGAGTTGGGAAAGTCCACCTACGTCACTCTCTTCGGGGTGGAAGAGGCCTCACGGCGGGCCCATGAGCTTGCGGAAGAGGCCGTGACCGCCCTTCGGGGAGGTGGCATCGGGGCGCCGGAGCTGGAGGCCCTGTCCCGATATATCGTGGATCGAACCCGGTAACGGCCCACTCCCGAGGCGACGGGACACCTTGTGGCCCTTCCCTCCGGGGCGAACCGGCGGGGTGCCGCCGGGTAGTGGTTTCCTTTAACTTTTATGTTTGGCCAGAAAGAAAGACAGAAGGAGACAGGTCAGGTGGCCCTCCTCGACAGGGTGAAAACCCCCAAAGACATACGGACGTTGTCGCGCCCGGAGCTCCACGAGCTGGCGAAGGAGGCCCGGGAACGTCATATCGACGTGGTATCCCAGGTTGGCGGGCACTTCGGGGCCAGCCTCGGCGTCACCGAGCTCACCGTGGCTCTCCACTACGTCTTCGACACTCCTCGCGACAAGATCATCTGGGACACCGGGCACCAGGCGTACATCCACAAGATTCTCACCGGTCGGAACGACCGCCTGCCCACCATTCGCCAGAAGGATGGCCTGGCCCCCTTCTGCCGCAGGGACGAATCGGAGTACGACGCCTTCGGGGCCGGCCACGCTGCCACGTCCGTCTCGGCAGCCTGGGGCATGGCCGTGGGGCGGGACCTGAGGGGGGAGGACAACGCCGTCATCGCCGTGATCGGGGACGGCGCCATGGGGTGCGGCCTGGCTTACGAGGCGCTGAACAACGCCGGTCATACGGGGCGGGATTTCATCGTCATCCTCAACGACAACGAGATGTCCA
>JASFRP010000082.1:0-9172 GCA_050114895.1 Gemmatimonadota bacterium | reverse complement strand
CCTGCCGGGTAGGGTCTGCCCCACCGGAACGAGCTCGTTCAGGAGAGACTCCGCTCGGGGGTTCACAAGCGTTACCCGACCGGCCGAGTCCAGGGCCACCACGCCCGTGGCGGCCTCCTCAACGATGGCCTGTGTCCGGCGAGTCGTCCGGAGCAACGCCCTTCGGGCCCGTCGGATCCGGAGGACCATTCGGTTGAAGGCTCCGAATACGGCCCCGAACTCGTCCCGCCTGTCTTCCGGTAGGCGGACCTTCAGATTCCCCGATCCGACCCGCTCCGAGGCCACCTGAAGCGTCTCGATGGGACGGCTGAGCGTCCGGCCTACCATGAGGGCCAAGGCGAGAGAAAGGGCCGCCCCCAGGACGATGGCGAACCCCAGGAGATCGGCCACCTCCTGTCGCCGGAGGGCCGTGGCACCCAGCTCCAGGGGCACGGGTGTGGCCAGGATGTCCCCATCCTGCAAACGCCTGAAAGCCATGACATACTGCCACCCCCCCAGGGAGGAACGGAATGAGGCACGGATTTCCCTTCGGCCCTCCATGGCACGGTATTGGGGCTCCGGGATCCAACCTTCGTAAAGCCCTAGCTGCACCAGCTCGTCCGCCGATCCATCCCTCAGCTCCCCGTTCCGGTACTCCAGAAGGTCCGCGCCGACTTCTCTGCCCAGAAGCTCCATTTGGCCTTGGACATCGGAGTAGAAGCTCGCCCCGTCCTCCACGATCCTCCCGGCCAGCGCCGATGCAGTCCTCTCCGCCGCGCCGGAGAGTGTCCGGAAGGCCAGCGTCCCGAAGATGGCGATGGAGAGACAGAAGAACCCGAACAAGGCAAGCGTGACTCGGGCACGGAAACTACCCAGGAGACGAAGGATCCTTCCCGGCGCCATCTCCCGGCCCCGAAGCAGGAGGCGCCCCGTCGCCCAGACGAGGAGCAGCGCCACGAGATCGAGGATGAGGGAGAGGGTGCCTCGAGCCGTCAAGTGCAGGGTGCCCGGGAGAGCGACCGTCTGGCTGGCGAAGTAGTCCCCGTCCACATAGGTGAGGGCCCAACTCGCCTGCCAACCTCCTTCCCTTCGCTCCCAGACCGCCTCCCCCTGCGGCTCCGGCTGCTCATTTGGAGTCGCAGGCACCAGAGTGGGAGAAGGCAGGCCCTGGCGACCCAAAGCGGCGAAGATGGGCCCCATGGGCGAAGCGAGGGACATGGATCCCCTCGGGGGCACCACGGCCGACAGCACCCGCCGGCCTTCCAGGGGGACCACCAGGAGATAGCGCGCGTTCGCGAAGCCCAGGTGGATCACCAGAGGACCTGTCCCTTCCCGAACCTGGTCGAGGTAGTCGTCCGCCAGGGGAGGACGGGGGCCCTGGACCCCCATGCCCAGGTCCTCTCTGGGAAGGTCCCCAGGGCCCCAGAGAGTAAGCCACATGGGAAGAGGATCGTGCTCCTGACCCGTCTGAGACCATGTCTCGAAGAGGAACTCCGCAGGAAGCCGGATCAGACCATCCAGTGAGTCGGCCGTTTCCGCCATTCGCAGCAGCCGGAACTCGAGATAGGGGTCGGCATCGGCCCCCAGATCTCTGAGCTCAGACTCCACCACCTCCATCCTGGCCTGGATGCTCTCCCCCCACGCCAACGGCAATGCTGCTGAAGCGCCCAGAAGAGCGGCCATCGTCCACGCCGTACTCTTCGGGTAGTCGAACCGTCTCGTCAGAGCTGCGGCGACCAGGTAGAACGGTCCGGCCCAAAGAGCCAGGAACCACCCTGGAAGCCCCGGGCCGGACCGTGCCAGGACCGCACCCGCTATGGCCAGGGAGAGTGCCAGGACGGTCCCCAGGACAAGGGCGAAGGGCAGGCCGCCGTCCGCCCTCCCCACCCTCTCTGCTCCCTTCTTCCCCCCCAGCCCGAGGCAGGCCAACAGAGCCAGAGCCAACGCCATGGCACCCTGGTAGGGAAGCCACCCCCCGGCTCCGATGGAGAACAAGGACGGGGAGGCGCTGGACCGGAAGAGGAATCCCACGGTGGGGAAGCCCACTCCCACCCCCACCGCCCCCATCAGAGCCCCGGTCTGCCCGCTGGCCCACCGCGGGGTGCGATAGAGGAGGGAGCACAGGAGCCCGCCCGCCAGGAGTACGCCCAGCAACTTCCCCAGAGGCCAGCCCACGACCGGAAGGAGGAAGTGCGCCGGTGAGGTGAAGCCCTCCCCGGGCCAGAATCCCTCCACAGGGAGGAGAAGGGAAAGCGCCAGAAGCGTGGCCCCCGCCCCGAAGGTCCACCCTGGGATCCCCTTTCCACCGAAGACCAGGAGGCCCCAGCCCAGAAGGGAGAGGAGTGCCATCCCCCGCACCCAGAACCCCACCGACTCCCTCCACTGCAACTCCGGGTCCACAACCCCCCGGGCAACGCTGAGGAAAGGCTCCCCCTCCAGGAGGAGGCCCCCGATGATGGGTCCTTCGACCCGGTCGGGCGGTAGGATCTGAATGGGGACCCCGGTCCGCCTTTGAAACCGGGCGGCGAACCCTCCTTCTTCGAGCCCTGCAGGCAGGTTGGTCTGGAGGAGCACGGCCGCCACCACCGTCCCTCCCCCCCGGGGATCAGGGGCCGTAAAGTAGAGGTATCGGAAGAGCGGACCACCACCGAAGGCGTAGAGTGCCTCGCCCCGGCGGATCTCGAGGGGCACGGGACCCCGATGGACCCCGACCCAGGCTACCGGGCTTCCCTCGGGGTCGTACACGCTCAGGGCGGTTACACCCTTTCGGCGGCGAATCCGCGAGAGGCTCTCCTGGAGGTCCGTACCTTCGAAATCGGCGAGGAGGTCAACCGCCTCCTCCATGGCTCTGTCTCCGGATTCCAGGACGTCCTCCAGGCCACGATCCAGAGCTCTTTTCACCCGATCTTCCGAGGGGAGCTGGGTCGCGGCGGGGTCTTGGACCGTTCTCCGGTCCTGGAGATGAAAGCCGAACCCCGATATTGTCCCCACGAGGAGGATGAGAGCAGCAGCGGAGATCAAGACTTGTCCGGGTCGCCCCTTGAGGACCCACACCAGACTCGCGGCCGCCGAGAGAAGGAGCAACCAAGGCTCCTGCCACCGGGCCCAGGCCATCAGCGCCAGCATGCCTATCCAAAGGAGATGCCATGAAGGAGGAGGCGAATCGGAACCCCCCGAAGGGGAGCGAGGAACCGGGGTCTCGGTCATGGTTCCTGGAACGTCTCCCGTGGCCGGAGGTGGGCCGGGCCCTGGCCAGGGACCCTCGACTCATCCTCCCCGTGGGAGCCATGGTGCAGCACGGGCCCCATCTCCCCCTGGGAACGAACACCATCATTTCGGAAGCCGTGGCCCGGGCAGTCTCCCGAGAGCTGGGGATCCTGAGGGCCCCCGCCTTCCACTACGGCGTCAGGGGACCTGAACGGGAGAGCTTCGCCGGCACCGCCGGAATTCAGAGGAAGACCCTTCATCGGGCTCTCAATGAGCTCCTTGCGGAATGGGAAGACCACGGATTCCAGGAGTTCATCCTCCTGTCCGCCCACCGGCACGAAGCTCATGTCGAGGCACTTCTCATGGCCCTCACCTCCTCGGCCGCCACCACCGTCGTGAACCTGTTCACCATCGAGGTGGGCGACATCCTCGAGGGCTCTCCCTTCTCGGAGCACGGAGGGGAGCTGGAAACCTCCCTGATGTTGCATCTGGCTCCTGACCTCGTCCGGATGGAGCACGCCGCGGATGTGATCATCGACTCGAAGACCCTTCGAAAATATGCTCGGGGTAGGGTCGCCACACCCCCTCCGGGTTCCCGGGGGATTCTCGGCGTTCCGTCCAGAGCCACGCCGGAGAAGGGAGCAGCCGTCTTCTCTCGGTACATCCAAGCGCTCAAAGAGATCCTGGGGGAGGGGTCTTCGGTGGATTGACGCGCTTCATTCCGTGCCTTTTCGCCCTTTCCCAGTCCCTCGACCGGGACCCCTGGCGCGGTGTTCGGGTATGAGAGAGGCCATTCAGAAAGCGGCGTCCCAGGCCCAGGGTACTCCATGTTCAGAGCGATTCAGACCGCCGCGGTGTTCTCCGCACTTACCCTTCCTGCCCTCCTGTTCGGTCAGAACGTCTCCGTCGACGAAGGGGCGTTCCGCCTCACCGTGAACGGCGAAGTCGTTGGGCGGGAAGAATTCTCCATTCGACGGGTTGGCCGGGGGAGTGAGGCACGCCTCATCCTCCGGGGTACGGTGGACATGGACTCTCCCCAGGGCCACCGGACCCTTGCCCCAGCCATGGAGGCGACGGGAGCGGAGATGGCGGTGACGGCGTATCAGGTCAAGGTGACCGGGTCCAGGGCTTCAGAGATCTATGTCACACTGTCCGGCCGCAGGTACATGGCGAAGGTGATCTCCGCCCGGGGGGAGGAGGTCCGGGAATTCCGCGCCGGCCCCGGATCGATTCTCCTCGACCGTGACGTGGCCCATCAGTATTTCCTGCTCCTGCCCTTTCTTGACCGTTCCGACGCGGTCTCTCTGACGGTCCTGTCACCCGTGGCGGGCGAGCAGACGAGATTGACCTTCCGGAGGATCGGGGAGGAGGAGGTTCGCATCGGGACGCAGCTGATCCAGGGCCGACACTACCGTCTGGAGGGTGGAGCGGATTCCGGAGACGTCTGGTTCGATGAACAGGGCCGCGTACTCAAGGTCACATTTCCCTCCCGGGGCTACCTGGCTGAGCGGGAGTCTCTGGGATGAGGCCGCCCCCGGGCGGTGAAGACTCCCACTCCCAGACCCGTATCCCTGCAGAAATCAGAGGTGATTTTCCAGGCGGGCACCCTGAAACTGCCTGTGCCCCGGTGACGTAGAGCCACTTGACCATGCGACCCTCTCGCCCCTTCCCATCCGGGAGCGCACTCGTGAGGAAGACCAGAAGGCAATGGCTGGCGATCCCAGCCCTGATTCTTGCTTTGTCCCCCCACCCCGCATACGCCCAGGACAGGATTCCTCCCGAGATCTCCCTGGATGAAGCGCTCCGGATCGCTCGGCAGAGGAGCCCGCTCCTGCAAGCTGACCTCAACAATCGGGAGCTTTCGGACTGGAATGTCAGGGCCAGCTATGGCTCCCTGGTCCCGACGGCGGACGCCAGCTCAGCCCTCTCCTGGCAGGGGTCCGGGGAGCAGCAGTTTGGAAGCGTCACGCTCAGCCAGCTGGGATTCACCAACCAGCCATCCTATTACTTCTCGTCCTACAGCCTCGGGATCTCCTATGCACTGAACGGTCAGATTCTGCTGGCACTTCCACAGGCCAAGGCCGACCGAGAGGCACAGATTGCACAGGGATCGGCGTCAGAGGCCCGGACGGTTCTCCTGGTGACACAAGCGTACCTGGAGGTGCTCCGGCAGGAGGAAGGCCTGAAGCTTGCCGAACGGGAGCTGGAGCGGGCCCGGGGAAACCTCCGCCTGGCCCAGGGACAGCGGGAGGTCGGCACCGGTACTCCCATGGACGTAAGACAGGCGGAGGTGGCGGTGGGCCGGGCCCGGGTCAATGTCCTCACCAGCCAGAACGGGGTTCGAACCTCGAAGTTCCGGCTCCTCCAGGAGATGGGCTTGGACCCTCAGGAGGAGTTCACGCTCACATCCACCTTCGATCTCCTGGAGCCCGCCTGGACCGAGGAGGCTCTCATGGAGATGGCGCTGGAGGGGAATCCACAGCTCGTGGGGCTCCGGGCAACCATCCGGACGGCCGAGATCTCCACGAAGATGGCCAAGTCGTCCTATCTGCCAAGTCTCTCGTTCTCAGCGGGAATCAGCGGCTTCACCCGCGAGGCGTCGAACCCGGGTTTCCTGGTGGCCCAGGCCCAGTCCTCGTCCCTGGGGCAGGTGGCTCAGTGCGAAGCGCTGAATGAGCTGTATCGGCGCCTGGCTGACCCGCTCCCGACGCAGGACTGCTCCCGATACCTCTTCACGGAGCCACAGAGGAGGGCCATCGTGAACGGGAACGACAACTTCCCCTTCAGTTTCACCCGGAACCCTCCTTCCGCATCGATGAGGATCAGCCTCCCGATCTTTCAGGGGCTTCGGCGTCAGCGGGATCTGGAGGCGGCTCGGATCGCCGAAGAGGACGCCCGCCTGCAGGTTCGCGATCAGGAGCTGCGTTTGAGGGCAGACCTCGCCAGTGGACTCTCCACCGTGCAGACCGCCTATGAAGCCGCATTGATAGAGGAGGAGAACCAGGTCTGGGCCGACGAGCAGCTCAGGTTGGCCCAGGAACGCTATCGGCTGGGCGGGGCGACCTTCCTGGAGCTGGGGGAGGCCGAGACGGTGAAGGCCCAGGCGGACAGGGATCGCATCGCCGCGATCTTCGCCTATCACGACGCCTTGGCCAACATGGAAGCGCTGGTGGGAACCCCTCTTCGAACCCGGTGACGGAATCTTGAAAGGCATAGATCAATGACCTCGAACAGAAAGATCCTCATCGCTGCTACGGTGGTGCTTGTCTTCGGTTCCGCGGCCGTCATCAGCCTTGTCCAGGGGCGTGAGCGCGGGATTGAGGTCCGGCTCGAGGAGGTGGCCCGGAGGGATCTCGTCTCCACCGTCACGGCTTCCGGGAACATCCGGGCACGTTTGGCCGTCGATATCAGCGCGGACGTAATGGGACGGGTGATCGAGCTGAACGTGGAGGAGGGGGATGACGTGACCCGGGGAGAGGTCCTCCTTCGCATCGATCCGTCTCAGCTGGAAGCTGCGGTCTCCCGTGCTCAGGCCTCCCTGAGCCAGGCTCAGGCCCAGGTTGCCCAGCAGAGGGCGAACCTGATCCGGGCCGAGCGGGACTACGAGCGAACCCACACCCTCTGGACTCGGGACTCCACTCTGGTGAGCCCCCAGCAGGTGGAGGATGCCGAGACGAACATGGAGGTGAACCGGTCTCTCTTCGAAGCCGCTGAATACGGTGTATCCCAGGCCCAGGCCGCTCTGGCGGAGGCAAACGATCAGCTATCGAAGACCATCATCCGAGCGCCCATCTCGGGGAAGGTCACACGCCTGAACGTCGAGGCAGGGGAGACCGTGGTCATCGGTACGATGAACAATCCCGGCAGCCTCATCCTCACCATCAGCGACCTCTCGGTGGTGGAGGTCGTAGTGGAGGTGGACGAGACGGATGTCCCGGAAATCGCCCTCGGCGATAGCGCCGTGGTGGAGCTGGACGCCTTCCCGAACCGGCAGTTCTCCGGTCGGGTGACGGAGATCGGGAACAGCGCCATCGTACCCCCTTCCACCACCGCCGGAACGGGGCAGACAGCCGCCATCGACTTCGAAGTCGTGATCACCCTCGACGACCCCGGGGTACCTCTGCGCCCCGACCTCTCCGCCACTGCCGACATCGTCACCGCGGTGCGGGAGGGCGCCCCCTCGATTCCCATCATTTCCCTCACGGTGCGGGAAGAAGAGGGAGAGGCGGAGGGAGAAGAAGTGGGCGTGGATGAGGCGGATCAGGGCCAGACGGAGCGACCCGAGGGACCCGTCGCCCGGGGCCAGCAGCCCAAGGAGATCGAGGGGGTCTTCCTGGTCCGGGACGGAATCGCCCATTTCACGGAGGTGGATGTCGGAATCACAGGACAGGAGTACTTCGAGATCCTCTCGGGGGTCGAACCCGGAGACACCGTGGTGGCAGGCCCCTATCAGCGCATCCGGGAGCTCAAGGAAGGAGACCCGGTGAAGGCCATGGAGTCCGTTTCAGCCACATCAACCGGTCTCGGCGGAGCCGGAGACTGATGGTGTCTCCTCCCGCGGCACCGCCTCTCTTCCCGACGGAGGGGCAACGGTGAATGTCTGGGAAGGTGTGGCCCTTGCCCTGAACCAGATCAGGACGGAGAAGCTGAAGAGCTTCTTCTCCCTCCTGGGCGTCATCATCGGTGTGATGTTCCTCATCGTCGTCGTGAGCGTGGTGGAGGGCCTCGATCAATACATCAAGGAGGATTTCGCGAGCCAGATCTTCGGGCTGAACACCATCACCCTGACCCGGACGCCCTCGGTGCCGGTGAACAGTAGCGAAGAGGAGCGGAGGGCCTGGAGAAGAAGGCGGCGCCTGGAGTTCGCGGACGCGGAGGAGATCCGTGCGAAGCTCACCATTCCGGCTCTGGTGGGGGTGGAGAGCACCACCGGCGGTCAGGTGGAGGGAGACAACGGGCGGCAGGTGGAAAACGTCTTCATGACCGCGGTCTCTCCGGAGCTCCTCCGGATCCGGAACCTGGAGGTGGAGCGGGGACGACCTTTCTCCGCCCAGGAGGCCGAGAGGGGAGTACCGGTGGTCATCCTGGGGAAGAACACCGCGGAGGTGGTCTTCCAGGACCTGGACCCCATCGGGAGAGAAGTCAGGATCCGGGGCTTCCCGTACAGAGTGATCGGTGTTCTGGAGGAACAGGGGTCTATCTTCGGGATTTCTCTGGACAACAGGGCCATCGCCCCGGCGCGATCACCCATCCAGAAGGTCGTGAACCCGCGGGGCGTAGTGGACAACATCGTCATCCAGACGCTGGATCCCGCGGACATCCAACCCGCCATGATGGAGCTTGAGGCCATCATGAGGGTCCGGAACGGCCTGCGGCCGGGGGAGCCCAACGACTTCGAGCTGGAAACCGCGGAGGATTCCCTGAGCTTCTGGGACCGGATCTCCACGATCCTGTTCATGGCCCTTCCGGGTCTGGTGGGGATCTCTCTCGTGGTGGGCGGGATCGTGATCATGAACATCATGCTCGTATCCGTCATGGAGCGGACGCGTGAGATCGGGGTCCGGAAGGCCATCGGGGCCCGCCGCAGGGACATCGTCGTTCAGGTCATCATCGAGAGCGCCACCCTGTCTGGAACCGGTGCCTTCCTGGGAGTCCTGGTGGGGGTGGGGCTCACCTGGCTCGTGGCCGCGGTCTCGCCCATGCCAGCGGCGGTGGCTCCCCAGTGGGTGACTCTGGGAGTCTCTCTGGGAATCGCGGTGGGGATGGTGGCCGGGGTGTACCCGGCGGCCCGGGCCGCACGTCTGGATCCCGTGGATGCCCTCCGCTATGAGTAGCTCGAGCACGGCTCCCACACCGCCAACACCCGGAGGGAGCCCCCTGGGTACCCTGGCCGAGGGGTTCCGAATCGCCATCGCCGCCATCGGGGCGAACAAGCTTCGAGCGAGCCTCACCATCCTTGGTGTGGCCATCGGTGTCGCGGTGGTGG
>JASFRP010000081.1:0-9172 GCA_050114895.1 Gemmatimonadota bacterium | reverse complement strand
CGAGATCATCGGGGTGCTCCCGGAGGAGGCCCTCTTCGTGGGGGACGCGGATCTCTGGACGGCTTTCCGCTACGACGTGGACACGAACCCCTACAGCTGGTCCTACACAGGGGTCGGGCGGCTCAAGGAGGGTGTCACCGTCCAGCAGGCCCAGCAGGACCTGGAGCGGATCCACAAGAACCAGATCGAGACTCGGGAGGTGAACGAGATCACCTTCCCCACGGTCGAGCCCGTCCTGGATCGGGTGCTGGGAGAGTTCAGGCTGGGGAGCACGGCCCTTCTTGGGGCCGTGGGGCTGGTCCTCCTCATCGCATGCGCCAACATCGCCGGGCTGTTGCTGGCCCGGGCCATGGCTCGGGCTCGGGAGATGGGGATCCGGGTGGCCATCGGCGCAGGACGGGGGCGCATCGTTCGCCAGATCCTCACCGAGAGTCTGGTGCTGGCCATCGTGGGAGGGCTGCTGGGAGGGTTCCTCGGATATTGGGCGTTCCGGCTCATCACCGTCACCATGCCTGATGACGTCCCACGGTGGATCAGCTTCCAGTTGGATCTCCGGGGGGTGCTCTTCACCTTCGGCATCATCGTAGGCGCAGCGGTCCTGGCAGGGCTGGTCCCGGCCCTCAAGGCCTCTCGGGCCGATCCCGGTGCCGCCCTTCAGGACGCATCCCACCGGGCCACCTCTTCCGGCGGTCGGCGCAGGATCTTGAGCGCCCTGGTGGTGGGAGAGGTGGCTTTGGCCCTGATCCTCCTCATCGTGGCGGGCCTCAGTAACCGGGACTTCCAGGCGGTGCGAGACGTGGATCCCGGATATGAACCGGACGGGGTGCTCACCTTCCGGGTGGACCTCTCGGGCCCCGCCTACGAAGAGGCCGCCCTCCGGCTTCAGTTCTTCGAGGGGTACCTGGAACGCCTCCGGGCCGTTCCGGGCGTCCAGGCGGCGGCGGTGGCGAACTTCACGCCGCTGGGTGGGCACTGGGGGCGTGGCGTGGAGGTGGAGAACGCTCCACCCCGGGATCCCGATGAGCCCACCCCCATCATCCTCTCCCGGGTGGTGTCCCCCGGCTATTTCCAGGCCATGGGGGTAACGCTACGGTCCGGGCGGGTGTTTACCGAGGCCGACGGGCGGGACGAGGGGTCCCAGGCCGTCATCGTAAACGAGACGTTCGTGCGCAGGTTCTTCCCGGACGGGGTCGATCCCCTCCAGCAGAGGATCCGCCTTTACGATTCCGACCCCTGGAAGCCGGTGGTGGGGGTCGGGCGAGACGTGAAGCACTACGGGCAGGACGAGGAGATGCGGCCGGGGGTCTATCTCCCCCTGGCCCACGAGCCCCTGGGTTCCGGCGCCTTCGTCATCCGCACGTCCCTGGAGCCCACGAGCCTGGTGCCCCAGGCCAGGCAGGCGCTCCAGGAGATGGATGCGTCCCTCCCCATCTACGAAGTCACCACCATGACGGAACGGGTGGCCGACGCCCTCTGGCCCAGGCGGGCCTCCTCGTGGCTCTTCGCCGTCTTCTCGAGCCTCGCCCTCATCCTGGCCGTGGGTGGCATCTACGGCGTCATCTCCTACGGGGTCAACCAGCGGGCGTTCGAGATGAGCATCCGCATGGCCCTGGGGGCCGAGAGCAAGGAAGTCCTCACCCTGATCCTGCGCCAGGGGATGATCCTCGTGGGGGTGGGCACCGTGCTGGGTTTGGCTGGGGCCTACGCCGCGGCCCTGGGCCTCTCGGCCATGTTCTTCGGAGTTGGAGCCCTGGATCTAGTAGTCTACGGCTCGGTGACAGCCCTCCTGCTTCTGGTGGCGGTGCTGGCCAATCTGGTGCCGGCCCTCCGGGCCTCCCGGACGAACCCCATGCACTCCCTCAGGGACGGGTGAGGGAGCGAAGAGGGGGGCACGAACGCCGTGCCCCCCCCATTCCACCAACCTGGCTGAGCCCAGCTCCGGCGGTGGCCCCCTCAGGCTCGGAATCCGACCATCACCCCCCGCCCCTCATCCTGCCCGACGGACCGCCCCCACCCTCTCCCTCTCCCCCCTCTTCCTCCGGCTCGGGTGGAGCCGTCCAGAAGTCGGAGTTGTCCGGTGTGAGGTTTGCCACCGCTTGGGAATACAGCGCCGCGTTGAAGAGGATCTTGAAGGTCCCGAAGGGCTGGCCCCGCCACTGGGGCCGCATTCCCAGGAGAATCACCCGCCCGTCCCCGTGCTTCACCTCCAACGCCGCGGCGTACCCCTGGAGGAAATCCTCTCCCAGAAGGAACCCGGACAGGAGCGGGGAACCCTCCGAGGGGTACTTGGCCAGCACCCTGCCCTCGAATCCCTCCTCCGTGGTGAAGACGGGGCTGCTCCCGATCATGATCTTGGCCCGTTCCGGCACGCCACTCATGACCGGGTGGGAAGGATCCACCCTCATATCGAGGATCGAGCCCGAGAGGGAGAACTCGTCCCGCCCCAGGTCCGAAGTCACGTCCCTCACGGGAAGGTGGAACGCCTCCATGGCGAAGAGGCTGGATCCGTTGATGGTCACCAGGGTTCCGCCCTCCCGGACGAACGTCTCCAGCTCGCGGACGCCGGCTCCCTCCAACCCCCCTACGTACCGCGGAGGCACCGTGCCCACCCCGTATCCCCCGAGGATGGATCGGCTACGGAGGTCCGCGAAGACGATGACGTCGTACCGATCCCGGAGGCTCCCGGCCAGAATCTCCGGGTTGTAGAGACTGGTGAACTCGAAGCCGTACATCTCCAGGAGCCATCGTGTCCAGCCTTCGTCGATGCTGGCGCTCCAGGGCCGGTAGAGGCCGACCCGGGGCCGGGCAACCTGGACACCGCCCGAGCCACCCCTGGCCTGGAGGTGGAAGTCCCTGACCAGGCTCGATCCGGCGTTCCCGGAGAGCCCGGTCACGGCCCAGGCTCCGCTGGATCCCGGTGCACCCTCGCCATCTCCGGCATCACCGGCGACAAACCGCACCTGGCCACCCAGATCCCAGGCCCGGTTCAGGGCCTTGTAGGTGTTGTTCTCAGCCGCGTCCAGGATCAGGGAACCACCCCCCTGGACCCGCCCGTCCAGTGGCACGATGGCCCGCGCCACCGGGTCACTGTCGAACCCTACGCCGGGGGGGGAATCCCACGGGGCCGCGTCCTCCTCCCCGCCCCAGGACAGAGGCTCTGCGGAGAGGGCCTCCAGGGCGCCTCTGAGCTCCGGCGCCAGTGGCGATTGAGCCTCCACCACCCGCACGTCGAAGAGGTACGGGAGGGTCCACCCGGAAACGTCATACGGCGTGTCCGGGGGTCCCTCGGGATACTGACGCAGGTCCGGGTAGTCCTGGATGGCGAAGAGTTGGCGAACGAAGTTGGCGTTGGCCTGGTCCATGAGGATCACCCAGGTCCCGGCGGGATGTGTGATCCCGTCCACGGTCACCTCTCGGGTGAGAGCGTGGACGTCGATCCCGTTGAACGCCAATCGTCTGAGCATCTCCGCCGCCGCCACCGGGTCTCGCTGGTCCCTGGGAATGAAGTACGCGTAGGGCGGCCCCTCACGGTACTGGGCGATGACGTCCCGGGCCGCCTGATAACGGTTGAAGAGGATGTCTTCCTTGTACTTGGCCGCCACGTCCAGGACGGACATGGACGCGGTGATCATGTAGTCCACGGCGTCCCGGAGCCGCCACCACCCCCCCTCCCAGGGACTGGAATAAAGGGACTCGGGCCTGAGCCCCTGGGCGTCGGACGGGAAGTCGCTCACCGTGTAGAAGTGGGGGGTGGCGTAGCGGTAGAGGCCCGTCTCCGTCAGGAGGGAGGCCACGTTGTGGAAGTTGTGGGCGTGGTCCAGGAATCCGGGGTACCAGTCATCGAACCCCGTGCCCATGTGGACGGCTCCCTTCTGGCCCCGTTCCTCCAGGGCCTCGGCCATGGCCATCCCGATGAGGTTGACGGTCCGCCACATGAGAGGATGGACGTTGGGGCTGATGGGCTCGGCGAAAGGAGGGATCCAGATCCGGGCCGGGAAGGGCGCCGTCTGGTGATGGTTGTAGAGGATCTGAGGCTCCCATTCCCGGGTGACGCGGGTGACGACACGGGACTCGATCTGGTTGATCATATAACCGTCCCGGTTGTTGTCGTGCCCGATGTACTTCTGGTACAGCTGGGGCATGGAGGAGACCTCGTACGGCGTTCCCAGATTCGAGTGGTACCAGTCCGAGATCATGGTCTGGCCGTCGGGGTTCATGCTGAACCAGAGAATGAAGATGACGTTGTCCAGGATGGCGGCGATCTCGGGATCGTCGTCCCCGGTGACCAGGTCGTAGGCCAACTGGATGGTGTGCTGATGGCCCGCCACCTCGGAAGAGTGGAGTCCACCGTCCACATGCACGATGGCCTTCCCCTCCCTGGCCAGCTCCCTCGCCTCTTCCTCCCTCATGTCCCCCGGATAGGCCAGGCGGTGGGCGATCTCCCGATAATGGTCCACGTTCCTGAGGTTCTCCGCGGAGGAGATGAGGGCCAGGTACCAGGGGCGTCCGAAGCTCGTCTTCCCCACCTCCAGCAGCTGCACCCGGTCCGAGGCCGCGTCCAATGCCTGGAAGTACTCCAGGGACTGCTCATAGCTGGCCAGATGGAAGTCCGCACCGGGTTGGAATCCGAGGACGGATTCCGGGGTGGGAACCTCCTGGCCGCCGAGAAGGCCGGGAACGAGGAGAAGAGGAAGAAGGAAGAGGACCACCTGAATCGATGGGAACACGCGCATGGTGAGATCTCCGGAATCGAGGGATTCGTCGTGACCCGAGGCCGGAGAAAGTGCAGGTCCGCACAGGCCGGGGCCAGGGGCGCCCTCCTTCCTCCACCACTGCCGGATCCGGCCCGGAGACATAGATTCCCGAAGATGGGCTCTTCCCGATACCAACCCATGAGAGTGGAGCGATCTGAATCGGAGGTAGGCATGATTCGGCGCAACCGGAGGGCCGCGATCCTGGGTATGCTGGCCCCCCTGGCCATCGCCCCGTGCCTGGCAGCCGCGGTGGGCTGTGGAGACGGAGGGGAGATGGCGACAGAGTCCGGCCCGGTGCTCCAGCTACCGGATTCCCGCCAGCACCTGGTGGTGGTCACCGAAGGCCCGGACCGGATCCAGGGACTCCTCTATCGCATGGAACGGTTGCCGGAGTCCGGCTCCCCTGCCCCGGGCGGCATCGGTGAATCCTCCACGGACTCCTGGCGTCAGGTGGGACCGCCGAGGCCGGTTGTGGTGGGCCGAAGCGGCGTCGGGCCCAAGACGGAGGGAGACGGCCGAGCCCCCCAGGGCGTCTTCCCCCTCGGCCCCGTCTTCGGCTACGCCCCGGAGCCTCCGCCGGGTCTCCGCCTCCCCTACCGGGCCATGGCCCCCGGCGCTCTCTGCGTGGACGACCCGGGGTCGGCGTTCTACAACCTGGTGTTCGACGGGGATACCCTCCCGGGAGGGAGAGATTGGGTCAGCGCCGAGGCCATGCGCCGGGATTTGGCTAACGGGGACGACCTCTACCGGTTCGGGGTGATCGTACAGTACAACCCCCGCCGGGTCCCCGGAGACGGATCCTGCATCTTCCTCCATCTGTGGCGGAGCCCCGAGTCACCCACCGCGGGGTGCACCGCCATGGCGGAGGAGGACCTCCTGGAGATCCTGCGCTGGCTGGACCCCGAGGCCGCGCCCCTCCTGGTCCAGGGGGACCGGGCCTTCCTGGAGGACCTGAGGGAAAAGGAGGAGCTTCCCTACCCGGTGCCGCGGGTCGGGATTCCCCAGATCTCACCTTCCTGAAGGGGTACTCCCTCGCCTCATCTCTCGCCTGGACGTCCGGATTACCCACCCGAACACTGCATCGCCCACTTCATCGCGCACTTGGGCGCGCACATGGAGAGGGCCATGGCTTTCGGGTGATTCTGCTGCTGTTCCTTGGGCAGATCCCCGATGGCCTGCAGCTCCTTGAATGCGTCGCAACTGCAATCGCACTCCTTTTCGCCGGTTTCGAACCCGGAGAACATCTCATCGTCAAGCTCCTGCCGGGTGATGCTCTTGACCACCGTGGAGGAAGAGGCCGTCGCCAGCGGTTCCCCCATGCCCGCGGTTCCGATGCTTATGAAGGCCTGCTCGTGGGCCTCAAGCACGATGGCGGCCGGGGGCAGGCCGTCGTCCGAGTTGGACTGCTCTGGCATCAAACCGAGCTCCCGTCCGAATACACGGAAGAACTGGACGATACCGGCATCCTCGGTGTACGGCCCGTCCGTCGCGACCCACGCGTCGGTCTTGCTGCTCACCGCGACGCCGAGGGGCGTGCCGCTTTCCCCCTCCATGCCGGTGTCCAGCACCACCATCTCGCCAAACGTGTACTTGCGTGCCTCGTGGCCCTGGATGTTCCGGAACTCGTTACTGGCGGTGACGCCCATCGAGGTCACGTCCGCGTCCCCACCGAACGCTTCGTACTCGTCCGTGGAGCCGGCCCGGATGGCGCGATCGAAGAAGTCCGAATCCATCACCCGGCCGGAGGCGGGGTCGAGGACGGCCCACTCCGAGACGGAGCCGTCGGGGGCCAACCGGCCGAGGAGGCTGTTGGCGCCGATGTCGACACGGATCCTCGCCCCCTTGATGTAGACGGTGACGTCTTGCTTGACCGTCTCCGGAGGACCGATCTCATCCATCGCCGCGTTCCAGTCGCCGACGTTCTCCTGCGGTACAAGGACGGCGATGGCCATGAGTGCCGAGTTGAGCCCCTGCTGGACGTTTTGGGTCAGGCCCGGCGCCGTGGTCGACGTCTCCATCTCGATGACCAATCCGGGCCCCACCTGGAAGTCTTGCGTGGCCGCCCTCTGGGGATGAGCCCCGAGGGCCGACGCGGCCATCAGGACCGAGGCAAGAACGGTCGTTTTGAATCTGTTCGTATCTGCCATTCCCTTACACTCCGTGGTTTATGAAAGGTCAACCGTCTGGGAGGCTGCACCGGTGCCTCCTGATCTTCGGCGAAGAAAAGGATGTTGAAACTCCTCAACCGAAGCGTTCCCTATCTCCTAGAACGGAATCGCGTCAGGAAACCCGCCACGAGGGGCCGGCCGCCACCGCTTTCCTCAACGCCGGATCAAACGCTCGCACGATTGAATCCCCTCGATTCCGAGAACTGGGTTTCCCCCTGGACGGCACCCACAACGGAGAGAGGTAGCGCATGGCCACGGGGCTTGAACCCATCCCGTCCGAGCTGAAGCGACGGAAGGTTACGCGCGTCGCAGTGGCCTACTCCGTGGCCGGGATGGGAGTCGCGGAGGGCGCCACCGTGTCATGGAGGCCGTATGGCCATCCCGACCTCGAGTGGGAGAGGCTCGGAAACACACCGATGGAGTGGGCGGGGCCACGCTGACGCGGGCCGATGAGCCTGACCCTGATGCCCTTCCCATGGCAGGCTTCGAGTCGAACCTCGTCTACCCTGACCCTCGCATCTCTGACCGGCCTTGCCCAGTCGCTTCTTTCCGCGGAAACGTACTGTCGCGAAGGTGGTTGCGCCTGTGGGTTTTCGCGAAAGCTGCACCCTGCGTCACCGAATCTTCATACTCCCGTCACGTCGGCTTCGGGCACGATCCCGATCCTTCTCTTATCTTTTCTTCCTGGCGAGCGATGGCACTCATGACACGTCGAAGCCGGTCCCTCCAGAGGAAAGCGGAGTTGTATGCGGGCCCCCGGCGATGCGCGAAAGCGGATCCTCCTCCTGTTCTTCCTGGGGATCGGGGTTCCCAGTGTCCTCCTGGGATACCTGGCCTTCCGAGGAATTCAGAACGACCAGGCGCTGGTCGAGCGAGAGCGACAGGACCGGCACCGTCGAATCGCGGAGGTCGTCGCCGGCTCCGTGGACGCGGCCATCGCTCGAGTCGAGCAGTCTCTTCGGCAACAAATCTCGGCTCCTCAGGGGGCTGAATCCCCCAGTGGTCATCCGGGGCTGGACAGCCTCAGGCTCGAGGAACCCCTGATCCGCGTCGTCTTTTTCCTCGAGAGGAGCGGCACAATCCGGTTCGTGGGGCAGCCCCTCCTCTTCTCGAAGAAGGCCGAGAGCTCCTCTCCCGTCTCCGCACCGGACCCAGCCCAAGCATCCGGAGCGCTCCAGGCAGCCCGGATTCTCGAGATCCGAGATCAGGAGGATTCCCAGGCCCTGGCCGCCTATCGCCGCGTCTACGCAGGAGCGTCTGATCACCGTATCAGGGCCGAGGCGCTCAACGCCATCGCCCGCATCCAGGCGAGATCGGGATCCTATCCCGAAGCGGCGGAGGCCTACCGGAAGCTCCAACGGGAGTTGGGGCCGGTGCGGACGGGGAACGGCACGCCCTTCGGAGTCGCCGCGCAGATGGAGCTCGGCGCGGTCCTGCTGGCCTCCGGGGATTCGGTGGCAGCCACACGGGCCCTGATGGGCCTCATGGATGACCTCCTCGGAGGCGAGTGGGTCTTGGTCGAGTCCCAGTTCGACTTCTTCGCCCTTCGGACCCGGGAGACCCTGAGTGAGCTCCTGGCCGGTGAGGAGGTGACGCCCTACATCGAGGCTTCTCGCGATTCCCTGGCGATCTTGGTGGAGGAGGAAGCTGCGAAGCGGGCGACTACGGAGGTGCTCCTGGCGTTTCAGGAGACCGCCGGTGATGAGATGCTTGCCCGATTGGCCTCCCGGCCGGACGCTGCGGAAACTGGTGAAGAAGCGGGCGGGAACCTCCGGATGGCGCTGGACATCGGAGGGTACTCGCACCCCGTATCGGTCGAGAGGCCCATGACAGGGGGCAGCACCGACGCTCCGGGCTGGTGGGGAATCTTGTTTGATCCCGAACGGTTGAGGAACGATCTCCTGGGACCGGTGATCCGTCAAAACACAGGTCCCGATCCCGTGGAGTGGCTGGTGAAGGACAGAACCGGAGATACCATCCTCGCATCCCAGGCATCGCCAAGGGGTTCACCCACAATCACCGCCACCCTGGCAAATGGACTCCTGCCCTACTCCCTCGAGCTGTATCAACCCACACCGCACCTCGTCGAGACTCTCCTTACTTCTCGCCGCGGGGTGTACTTCTACGCCTTCCTGCTCCTCACGGGAATCCTGGTATTCGGACTCACGCTGACCATCCGCAGCGTAACGGATCAGCTGGAGCTGGCCCGTCTGAAGTCGGATTTCGTATCGACGATATCACACGAATTCA
>JASFRP010000080.1:0-9299 GCA_050114895.1 Gemmatimonadota bacterium | reverse complement strand
CCACCTCCCAGTCCCCGACCGGGGAGAGGAGAAGGAGACGAGGCCCTCCCCGTCGTGGGGGTTGAGCCCGTCTCGCGATCCTTGGTCTCCCAGAAGACTCCTCTCTCCGTGTCGAATCCACACGGAGAGTGTCCTCTCGCGAGAACACCCTTTCCCCGCCGGGGTCGTTCCGAAACCTCGTAAACCCAAAGTTGGCTTCCATATCGAGCTGCGACCGCGGCCCGGCACGGGCAGTGCATTAGAGAAGAAGGTCTGTGGAAGGGTGATTTCCGCCCCGCGCAGGTGGAAACCGTTGGCCGGCCGAGCCGGTTGGAGATTGGGATGCCATGCGAAAGGGAGATGCAGGAAGCGCCGAGGACAAGCTCCTGAAGAAGGAGTCGGCCCAGGGCATTGTCGTTACGGACAGAAAAGCCGGGAGGTCCGTCTCCACGGGTCGACCCAGGATAGCGGCTTTCATCTGGGGTGGTAAGGTCAAGCCAACCCCCACTCTTCCCTACGGCCGTTGGAAGGGTGCCGCTTAGGGAATTCATCGAGAAACCCCCCGAGCCTAGAAGTAGAGGGGGCGTCGCTCCGGGAAGAGCGGCGCCCCCTTCCCGTGTCCGGGAGCCGGCTGCTTCCAGCGGGGGTCGCCCTCTGACCGCGCGGGTGATGAGTCACGGTTTAACGATTTCGCCAGGAGAGCATCCCTAAGAGTAGGAGCGGGAGGACTGGCGGGGGGGCCGAGAGCCCGCCGGTGAGGAAGGGGGAGGCCCTTCCCTTGGGGGAATGGATCTCGCATCCGGAGTAGAGGCCTCCTGCCCGGACATAGAAGAACATAGAAGAGAGGAAGAGAACGATGACGAGGAAGCGAGAAGGGGTGGTTCTGACGGTGGCACTGGCCTTGGCGGTGGGCGCCGTCCCGCTCCATGCACAACGCGGTGGTGGCGTCATGGGGAGAGCTGCTGGACCGCACGCGGGCCAGGCCCTGGACATTCTCCTGGAGAACCAGGAGGCGTTGGACCTGTCGGACGCCCAGTTGGCTCAGATCCAGGACATGAAGACGACGATGGATACCGAGGTCGCTCCTCTGGCGGAGGAGCTCAGGACGCTGAGGGACCAGATCTGGGCGGGGGATGTGGATCGGGACGAGGGCTACCGGCAACTGCAGGCACTCCGAGGCGAGATCCTGACTGCTTCGGCCCCCCTGAGAGGTCGGTTGCAGGAGATCCTGACGGTGGAGCAGCACCGGGTGCTCCAGGCCGAGGTGTGGCAGAGCCGGCCCGGGATGGGGAGGGGAATGGGCTTTCGGGGGCCGGGGGCTGCCGGTGCGCGAGGGGGACGCTTTCCCGGAGGCCGGGGCGGGTTCGGACTCCGGCAGGGATTGAATTCGCAGGGTCGGGCCGCCGGTTTCGGCGTCCGCCCGGGCCAGGGGCAAGGTCCCCTTGGACCGGCGGGCCGCCCGAATCAAGGCTTCCGGAGGGGTCTGCGCTGGATCCCCCCGGTAGGAGCCAACGGAGGGGGGAACCTTTCCCCTCTGGGGTAATACGGTAGAATAGGGTTGGGGGAATCCCCCGGCGGCCTCCCGGATCGCCGATCCGGAAAGGAGAGGCATCTACCCGGCCCGCCGGGTGGGTGCCCTTCCTTTTGGAGGACCTCCTCGTACCGGAAGGGATGTCGTGGCGCCCGGCAGGTGGGGGAATGCTCCCGTCCTCCACCGGGCTTCCCGGTCAAGGTGCTCCTCAACAAGAAGGGCTACCACGGTGTCAAAGAAAGTGCAGAAAGCGCGTTGAGAGAGAGAACCGACGGAGATCTGGTACGGGCGACTTTGACGGGGGCTCAGGAGGCCTTCGGGGTACTGGTGACGCGATATCAGCGGCCTGCCTACCTGGTTGCCCTCTCCGTGACGGGGAATCCTGAGGATGCGGAGGATGTTGCGCAGGAAGCTTTTCTGGTGGCACTGAAGAGGTTGGAGGACAATCGAGATCCCGACCGGTTCGCCGGATGGTTTCTGACCATCGTAAGGAATCGGGCCCGCAACCTTCTCCGGAGAGAGAAGATTCGCAGGACGGAAACCCTCTCCCCTGACCTCTCACCCGGCTTGGGTGGTCCCGGAGAAGACCTGAACCGATGGGAGATCAGGGAGCACGTGGAGCAAGCTCTGGAGGGACTCTCGGAGGTGAGGAAGGAGGTCCTCTTCCTTCACGATCTCGAGGGATGGAAGCATCGGGAGATTGGCGAGAGACTGGGCATACCGGATGGAACCGTCAGGTCCCACCTCCACTTCGCCCGGAAGTACCTGAGGGAGAGATTGACGGCGCTCCGGGGCAAAACCCCTGCGGGGGAGGATGTATGAGCGAATTCAACGAGCGGGTGCCGCTGGAGGCCCTGGATCCGGGGTCCCGGGATCCTGGCTTCTGGCTCCGGTTTCACAACCGGGTGATGGATCGGGCCCGAGCTGAGCTGAGTCGGCGCAGGATGGCTGCAGAGCTGAGCGTGGTGGACGTGGTGTTCGCATGGCGAAGGGCTCTCGTTCCCATGGCGCTCCTGGCCGCGGCCATGGCCGGGATTCTCCTCATGAGTCATGAGCCCGAGGAACCGGTGCAGTTGGTGGCTCTCGAGGACGTCCTCACGGAGGGCCTCAACCTTCTGCCCACTACGGCTGTCTTGAGTGGCGAGACGACGGTTCAGCAGGCCCTGTTCGCGGCGACGGAGGACGGATTCTGAGATGAGGATGGAACGGAGCACGAGAACCCGCCTTACCACGATCCTCATCCTCCTCCTCGTGCTTGTCGCGGGATCTGCCCTGGGCATCGCGGTGGACCGGCGGTTGGAGGCCAGAGCGGCCGGAAGACAGGGTGGATGGAGGGGATCCGGAGAAGCCAGGGCCGGAGATACCCGGATCGGGACGGAGCGGCAGGGGGACGAGCCGTCCGGCCGGGGTCGCCTCATCGTGGAACAGGTGGGACTGACCGAGGCCCAGAAGGCTCAGGTGGACTCCATCGTGGCCCACTATCGGCGAGAGATGCGGGATCTCCAGGAGGAGCTTCAGACGGAGCTCCAGGCGGCCTACATGCCCAGATACCGGGGGCTCGTTGAGCAGACCCGAGTGGAGATCAAGAGCCTCCTCACACCCCAGCAGGTATCCATGTACGACTCTCTGCTGGTGGAGCACGATCAGCGACGGGGGGAACGGCGGACCCGGGACTCCATCTCCGGGCCGGGAGGCTGACCAGTGACCTTTGAGGAATCCCTATTCGGGAGAGCGTTGTGAACGACATCATCATTCGAACGGAAGGTTTGAAGAAGGACTATGTCCTCGGCGCGGAGACGGTTCACGCGGTCCGGGGTGTGGATATCGAGATCACCAGGGGTGAGTTCGTCGCGGTCATGGGCCCCTCCGGGAGCGGGAAGTCGACCTTCATGAACCTCATCGGTTGTCTGGATACCCCCACGGCCGGAGAGTACTGGTTGAACGGAACATCCGTGAAGAAGCTGTCGGACGACGAGTTGGCCCGGGTCAGGAACCGGGAAATCGGCTTCGTCTTCCAGACATTCAACCTCCTTCCAAGGGCGACGTCTCTGCACAACGTGGAGCTTCCCCTCATCTACGCTGGGATCAAGAGCAGAGAACGCCGGGAACTGGCCAGGGAGAAGCTGGAGCTTGTGGGCCTCGGAGACCGGATGGACCACAAGCCACCGGAGCTCAGTGGCGGTCAGAGGCAGCGCGTGGCCATCGCCAGGGCTCTCGTGAACAGCCCGGCCCTTCTGCTTGCGGACGAGCCGACGGGAAACCTGGACTCCAGCACCAGCGGGGAGATCATGGAGGTCCTGAAGGTCCTCAACGAGGGGGGCCAGACCATCGTATTGGTGACTCACGAACACGACATCGCGGAGTACGCGAAGAGGCAGGTTCACCTCCGGGACGGAGTGGTGGAGCGGGATTTCCTCAACGGACACGTTCATCACGTAGGAGCCGAAGCATGAAGGGATATTCGATTTGGGGAGCCCGCCGGCTCCTGGAGGGGCTTGTTCTCGGGGGAGCGGCCGTGGCCCTCTCGGCCTGCGGCAGAGGCGAGGCGTCCGAGGCTCCGGCAGTGCAAGCCACGGAAGTGGTCCGGGAGACGATGCGGATCACTGCGGAGGCCACGGGGCAAGTTGAGCCCGTTCGCCAGGTCGAGGTGAAGTCCAAGGCTTCCGGTGAGATCCTCCGCCTCCACGCAGACATCGGGGACCGGGTGCAGCCGGGGACCCTCCTGGCGGAGATCGACCCCAGAGACGTCCAGAACAGCTACGACCAGGCCGAGGCCGATCTGGAGGTGGCGCAGGCCCGGGTGGATATCTCGGAGGCCCAGCTGGAACGGTCCACGGAGCTCCTGGATGCCGGGGTCATCACCCAGCAGGAGTTCGAGAGCCAGCGGTTGGACTACGCCAACTCCCGGGCCAGCCTGGTGAAGGCCCAGACGAATCTGGAGCTGGCGGAGCTCCGGCTCTCCGACGTGACCATACGTGCCCCCACCTCCGGTACCATCCTGACCCGGAGCGTGGAGGAAGGCACGGTGATCCAGTCGGCGTCCTCCAACGTTTCCGGCGGGTCCATTCTCTTCGTCATGGCCAACCTGGACGAGATGCAGGTCCGAACCCTGGTGGACGAGACGGACATGGGCACGATCAAACCGGGCCTCACGGCTTCGGTCTCCGTTGAAGCCTTCCCCGGGAGGACCTTCCAGGGCGTGGTGGAGAAGATCGAGCCCCAGGCCACCGTCCAGCAGAACGTGACGATGTTCCCGGTGATCGTCCGTCTCGACAATCGCCAGGGCCTTCTGAAGCCCGGGATGAATGCCGAGGTGGAGACGCTTCTGGTGGAGCGGCCGGACGTGCTGGTGGTCCCCAACAACGCCGTGGTGCTTCCCCAGGAGATGGCCCCCGCTGCCAGCGTCCTCGGCATGGACCCGGAGGGCCTGGAGCTCGACCTAAGCGTCTATACCGAGATGGCCCGGGAGGCGGGCCTGAGCATGGCTCAGGGGAGAAGCGGGCGTAGCAGGAACGGCGTCGGCGCGGCCCCAGCCGGCGAAACCCCTCCACAGAGTGCCGGTGCTCCCCCGACGCGTGATGGAGGCTCCCAGGCCGCGGCGCCACAGGCGGGGATGGAGGGATTCAGAGCTCGTATGGACTCACTTCGAGCCCAGGTGGAGCGGGGTGAGATCACCCAGGACTCCCTGGATGCCGTGAGGAATTCGATGCGTGCCCAGGTGGGTGCACCCCTGGGTGGGGCTCCGGGAGCTTCCGCGGAAGGGGAGGTGGTCCTGGCGGACGCGAATCCCGCCCTTAGCGGCCTGATCAACACCACCGGGAGCCCGAGGCCCGCGGTGGCTTTCGTGATCCGACCCAACGGCACGCTGGAGATTCGTCCGGTTCTCATGGGCGTGAACGACTGGGACAACACGGAGATCCTGGCTGGGTTGGAGGAGGGGGAACAGGTTGCCCTCATCGGGGCGGCTCAGCTCCAGGCGGAACAGCAGCAAATGATGAACCGGATGCGGGGTATGCCCGGAATGTTCGGCCCCGGCATGCGACGGTAAGGGGACACGACATGTTCGGAGAAAAAGGGTCCATGCTCCTCACGGAGATCATGGCGGTCGCCTTTGCCGCCATCAAGGCGAACGCCATGCGTTCCGTTCTCACCACCCTGGGGATCATCATCGGCGTGGGTGCCGTCATTTCCATGGTATCCCTTGGAGAGGGGGCATCCCAGCAGATCCAGCAGCAGATCGAGGGCATGGGCACCAATGTTCTGTCGATCTCCCCTACCCGGGGCAGAGGTATGGGTGGTGTGCGTTCTGGCTCTTCCCGTCTCTATGTGGACGATGCCGTCGCACTTCGGGATAACTCCAACGGGCTCCTGAAGGTCGCTCCAGAGGTGTCGAGTCGGCTTCAGGTGACCTACCTCCGGTGGAATGACAATCTGGAGATCTACGGTACCTGGCCCGAGTGGTTCGAGATGAACCGGGTGGAGCTGGAGCACGGACGCATGTTCGACCTGGGTGAGATCCAGGGACGGAGACGCGTGGCGGTCATCGGGTACGATGTGCCTGAGAACCTGGGAGGAATTCCCCCCGAGCTCCTGGTGGGCCGGAGCATCCAGGTTCGGGGCGTGCCCTTCGAGGTCATCGGCACGTTGAAGGAGAAGGGAACCGCCTCTGCGTTCATGAACCCGGACTCGCGGATCTACATTCCCCTCTCCACCGCCCAGTACCGGGTCATGGGAGGGCGGGATTACTTGAACGGGATCTCGGTCCAGGTCCCGAGCCAGGATCTCATGGATCAGGCCTTCGCGGAGATCGACCGGATCCTCAGGCGGGAGCATCAGATTCCCCCCGGCGAGGAAGCCGATTTCGAAATCCGGAATTTCACCGACCTCCTGGAGACGTTCCAGGAGACCCAACAGACCTTCACCTACCTCCTGGCAGGAATCGCGGCCGTCAGCCTCCTGGTGGGGGGGATCGGGATCATGAACATCATGTTGGTGAGCGTCACGGAACGGACCCGGGAAATCGGAGTCCGGAAGGCTCTGGGCGCGACCCGGGTGAACATCCTCCTGCAGTTCCTGGTGGAGGCCACGACGCTGTGTCTCCTTGGAGGTATCCTGGGGGTCGGCGCCGGTGCGGGTGGGGCCGCTCTCCTGGCCCGGATGGGGAATTTCAACACCGCCATCGCCATGAACTCGGTGGGTATCGCCCTGGGGTTCTCCGCGGCCATCGGCCTCTTCTTCGGAATCTGGCCGGCGCAGCGGGCGGCGAAGCTGGATCCCATCGAAGCCTTGAGGTACGAGTAGCCCGGACCCCCTGTCCAACAACGCGGGCGGGCGGCTGCCGAGTGGCAACCGCCCGCTCTTGGTTTCCCCTCCCCTGACCCCGGCTTTCGAGGGCTGGTGCGGGCCGAAGGCCCGCCCCGCCCCCGCTTACCGGATCACGATCTCGAGAGGGGCTCCTTTCCGGATCACTCGCAGGCGGAGGGGTCGCTCGAAATACCCAATTCCGAACCGGAGATCGTTCAGGGACGATACTCTCTCCCCACCAACCTGGGTGATTACGTCACCGGACAGGAGACCCGCTTCCTCGGCCGGGGTCCCCTCCAGAACCTCGGTTACGAGCACCCCATGGTCGACCTGGAAATAGCTGGCCAGATCCGGGTTCAGGGTCTGGAGTTGGGCCCCTGCGACGAAGCTCTGTCCGGCGATGATATAGCTGAGGGGTCGCTGAGACTCGTATTCCTCCTGGAGCTCCCTCTCCCTCACGCGGAGCGAATCCTCTCGCCGTATCCGGGTTCTCTGGGACAGTTCCTCCCGGGCTCGGCGTGCATTCGCCATGGCTTCTTCCTGCCGGGCCTGGATCTCGGCGAACTGACGCCGCATCTCCGACTGGCTGGCGGACTCGAGTTGCGCGTTCAGGCGGTTCACCTCCTCCACCAGGGATGCCTCCTGCTCTCGAATCTCCTGCATTCGCTCATCCCGCCGAAGGATCTCCTCGACGGGGCCCTGGGCCGTGGCCCGGATCTCTCGCTCCCGGGCCAACTCCTCCCGGCGGGACTCCGTGAGCTGAGTCCTGACTTGCTTGAGCTGCTCCCTCAACTCCTGAGTCTCCCTGGAGGAAGCCACCACGGCCGCGAAAGGAACAGCCAGGCTCGGTTCGAAGACCATTCCCTCCGGAGGAATCATGCGGAGGGAATCACCCCCTGGGCCCCAGATCCTATAGGTCAGGTTGAGCCAGGCGTCCTCGGAGGGCGGCTCGGGTTGGGACCGGAGGATGCGGATGGACAGGTCTCCGGAAGAATCCACCTTCAACCCCGCGATGCTCAGGCGGAGCGAATCCAGATTCTGAAGAATGGCACCCCGGACGGAGTCCAGGCGGATGACCACCTCACCGGCGTCAGGCGTCAGAATCCAACGATTGGCAGGCTGTGGGGCCGCCTCCACGAGAATCTCCCGGGGCCCCCCGCTCCTCGAGACAGTCAGGCGAATCAGGTCCCCCACTTCGATGGATCGCGAAACCGTGGCCAGCACATCCCGGGAGATCGGTCGGCCATCCAGGTGCGTGAGCGTATCTCCCACCTGGACCCCCGCCCGGGCGGCGGGGCTCTCATCCACGACATCGTCGATGACGGCCACGGTGGTCTGGTCTCCTCCCATCCAGGCTGTCGTGTAGGTCACCGAGATCCCGATCCATCCCCTGCTGGTCTGGACGCTCCAGGTGCTTTCCTGAGCCGCCCCCCCAACGGAGCTGGCTACGAAAGCCAGAAGGACCCAAACACCAACCTTCCGCATCATCGTCGATGACCTCTCAAGACCAAGGGCCACGGGGTCAGAAAACCCCGTCACCTCGAGTAAGAGACGCGTTTCGGAGAATGGCCTCCCGCTCCGCCAGGGCGCTCACCAGAACCCCGTTCACGAATGGGTCGGCCGGGGCCTGCTGCACCGCGGCCCGGCCCGCCGCGACGATCCCCTCCAGGGCCGCGAAGCGAGCGGTGGGATCACCGATGAGGGAAGGCTCCCCTTGAGCGTCCAGCAGCTGACGGTATTGGACCAGAGCGTCGATGTACTGCCGTTCGGCCAGATTCACCACATCCGCGGCCTCGGCCAGGCTCGAAACCGGCTGGATCGATCCTCCCACGGGCACGAGCTCCAGCCCCGACGGGGGGCCCATCTGGCCAAGGCCTCCTCCCGGCCCGTGGCGTGTCCAGGCAGTTCCCAGCGCCGTTCCTCCTACGAACAGAATCAGCGCCGCCGCCGCCTGGAGCCATCCGAAGGACCGCAGGCCGAAGCGCCGGAAGGCATGGCCATGCGTACGAACCAGCCCCTCACTCACCAGCCGTGCTTCCAGGGCCTCCCAATCTCCCGTGGGTGGCCGAAGGTCGGGCAGCGCCCCCAGTGCTTCGGTTTGCTCCCTGAGGGCCCTCAGCTCGGCCCGGCAGGAGGGGCACGAATCCAGATGCTCTCTCTCTTCCGGACGCGCCGCATCGCTCACGATGCGAGCCAGGCTTTCAGTGCTCAAATGCCCCATGCTTCAACTCCGTTCTCACCTTCGATTTCCGGGGCCAACGTGGGCCGGAGAAGCTCTCTCATCTTCGCCCGTGCCTTGAACAACTGAGACTTGGATGTCCCAGCCGTCACCCCGAGAGCCTCACCGATTTCCTCGTGCGTGTACCCCTCCACGTCGTGAAGGGTGAGGACCTGTCTCATCCCGTCGGGCAACTGGTCCATGGCCCGCTCCAACCGATCCCCGAGAAGAGCATCCCCCTCCATGGCCGCCACAGGCACCGCCTCG
>JASFRP010000079.1:0-9331 GCA_050114895.1 Gemmatimonadota bacterium | reverse complement strand
AGCCTGGTGGTCAGGGGCAACGGGGACCACGCCTGGAGAGCGAGCACGTCTTCCCGGGCCTCTTCCGCCGGAAGCCCGGGCTGGAGCTTGGCGGTGACCGTGACGTAGTACTCATGGAGCACCTGGCCGCTCAGTCTCCCGAGCCGGGACTCCCAGAGATGCCCTGCCCACTCCGCTGCCCGTCGCTGGCGCTCTGGCCTCCGGCTGTCCCGAAGGTACACCAGGACGTTGGTGTCCACGAAGATCGGGTGTTCACTCATCGGCCCTCACCGCCGCTCATGCAGCTCGTTCCGGGAGGGAAGGGGAGTGTCCGGAGGGGAAAGGGGGCGAGGCTCCCGACTCAAGAAGCGTTCCATTGCCAGGGCGTAACCCTCTGCCTCTTCCCGCTCCCGCTCTACCACTTGGCCGAGGTAGGCGGAGACACTCAGGTCCCGGCGAGCCGCCTCCACCCGGACCCAGCGGGCCGTGTCTTCGTCCATGACGATGGTGACGTTCCGTTTCATACCACGAAGTTCGTGTTTCACGAATCTCGTGTCAATCCTGGGGGCGACGCCGGCCCAGGCCAGGAGGGCCGAGGTCTAGAACTCTCCCTCGCGGACCTGCCCGGGCTTCAGGGAAGCCCTTCCCAGGTGAACCACGTGGTGCGGATCGACTCCTTCGTTCTCCGGAAGGGGGTTTTCGCCTTTCTCCGCGCCCATCTGGGTCACGCTCTTGAGCTCCGCCAGCGTCCCGGCGCCCTCCAGGGCCCCGGCATCTCCACCGTAATAGTCGAACCAGGGGAGGCCGGCCTCATTGTACTCCCTGGAGGTCAGGGGTGGGGTGGGTGGAGGCTCGCCGGTGATGGCTCGCCAGGCCAGGGAGTTGGCGATGTGGATGAAGCACCGGCTGGAATGCCGGGTGTCCCACACGTCGAAGTCGAACGGGTCTTCGTAGATCTCCTGGGTCATGCGGCCCCCGGGGGCCAGCCCCATGTCCGGGGCCGCACCCGCCATAGGAGGGGGCATGGCCTCCAGGTCGTATAGGACCGCTTCCTCGCTGAACCGGGGAGCTCGCTGCTCCTCCAGGTAGGACCGATAGGCTTCGGCTTTCATTGGATACGCCACCACCTGGAGGCCCCCGTGCTGGGCCTCGCCGGTGATCTGCTCTTCCGCCGTGTAGCCGCCTCCCAGGGGCATGGCCACGAATTGGCGAATCGTCCCCTTCTCCACGCAGTATCCGTCCAGCCAGGGCTGATTCGGGATCACCATGTAATCCTGGGGATCTCGGTGGATGCCATCCGTCCATTCCTCTCCGGTCACGGCGTCGATCTTTCCCGTAGCCACCTTCACGGCAAAGGGGTAGCCGTCGGATCCGAAGAAGGTGCGGCTGGAGAGGTTCAGCCAGAGAGCTTCGGACTGATACATGGGGAGCATCACGCCGCCGTGCCGCTTCCAGAGTGCCGGCACACGGTCCCCGAAGTCGTCCACGTGTCGGAGTGGGAACGCCCCGAGCCCCGGAGGTAGGGGATAGTCCCTCCCATCGTCGGGGATCCGGAGGGTCCGCTCCAGCTCCAGGGAGAAGTGGGCGTCCTTATGAACTTCGGGAAAGCTGAAGATCAAACGGTTGTCTTTCAGCTCGATCATGTCGTTCTCCTGTTCTCTTCCTGGTGCTTTCCCCTACCACTCCCCGTCCCGGACTTCCCGGACCAGGCGAAGGACCGCGTGGTCCGGCATCTCCTTCAACTCCCGGAGGAGCTCCCCGAAGACCTGGGGCCGCTTCCGGATCACCTCCTGCAAGTCGGACGACACCTTGCCGGCCAGGGCCAGGAGGCCATCGCTGTCCACCGCCAGCTCCGAAGCCAGCTTCTGGATGGTGGCCTCCGACGGGGGCGCGACCTCTCCCCGCTCCACCTTGCTCAGGTAGGAAGGCTGGATCCCGAGGCGCTGGGCCACCTGGCGCACCGAGAATCCCGGGTCTTCCTTCCGCAGCGCCTCCCGCCGCTCCCTGACGAATCGTCCGAATTGATTCATATGAGTACTGTATACTACCTAGTACACGACTGTCAAGGATGTTCTCGGAAAGAGTCTGGCCTTCCTGTAGAGATGGGTGGCTTGGGGGTCCCCTGAACGGCGACACCGCTGTAAGAGGATCCGGTGGAGAGCGCCTTCCGGTGTCAGTCCGAGCGGATGGCGTCGACCGGATCGGCCCGGACCGCCCTCGAGGCCGGGAAGGCCCCCGCCCCCAAAGCCACTCCGAGCATGAGGACCGCGACGCCAGCGTAGACCCTTGGATCCGTGGTCGATGTCCCGAAGAGAAGGGGCTGGATCCAGCGGCCCCCCGCCAGGGCGATGAGTGCGCCCAGGACCGTGCCGATGACCGCGTACCGAGCGCTTCGACCCAGAACGAAGGCGAGCATGGTCGTGCCCTGAGCACCGAGGGCCAGCCGGATCCCGATCTCATGCATGCGTTGGGCGACGTCGTAAGCGATGGCGCCGTACAGACCGACCGCCGTCACGAGGAGGGCAAGAAATCCGAACGCCACGAGCACCGTCGCCCCAAGTCTCCAGGACCGGCGCTCGCGCCGCACCACCCCTTCCAACGCCCGCACCCGGAGATAGGAGCCACCGGGAACCAGCGCCTGCAGGGCGTTCCGGACGCCCTCCGCGTGGCGCGCCGCGTCCCCGCGGAGCTTGAGAAGCATGCCGTTTCCCCAGGTGCGTTCGTACTGCTCGATGGGCAGGTAGTACTGGTAGCGCTGGTCCTGGGTGAGGGCGCGCTGGACGATGTCCTCGGCAACCCCCACCACGGTCCGGCAGGGGGCATCGGGCGTACGCATCCGGAAGCAGTGACCCAAGGCGTCGTCGCCCGGCCACAGAACCCTCGCCATGCTCTCGCTGACGACAGCCACGGCCGGTGCGCCCTCGCGGTCGCCATCATCGATCCCGCGACCCCTGAGGATGAGCGTACCCATCGTCCGGAAGTAATCCGGCGTGGTCGCCTGGTACGTGAACACGCCGAGGATGCCCACCGAGTCGATCCCCTCGACGTACAACTCCGTCGAGGAGGTGCTGACGAACGGCGCGCTGCTGACCCACGCCCCCGCTTCCACCTCCGGCAACGCCTGGGCGGCCGCCAACAGATTGCGCCGTAGCGGAGTCTGGATGCTGTCGTCGAAGGAGCCCGGCGCGATGATCCTCTCCACACGGACCACCCGATCCGGCTCGAACCCCATGCGCATCCCACGCACTGCCCCGAGGCTGTGAACGAAGAGGGTTGCCCCGATCAGCAGCACTGCCGAGAGCGCTGCCTGCGCCACCAGCAGCGTCGCCCTGGAACGCCCGCCGCGCCCGCCTCCGCCCCGGGCGCCCGCTCGCAGATCACCGACCAGGTCACCCCGTGCCGAGCTCACCGACGGCAACAGGCCCACCAGCAGGCTCGCCAGGAGTGTGAGGCCGACCGTCACAGCGAGGGTTCGGGGGTGAGGCATCAGGGACGACCCGCCAGCCGGCATTCCGACAAGGAGCCGACCGACAAGATCTCCCAGCACGCGGGCCGTAACCAGGGCCGCGGCCCCGCCGGCCAGTGTGAGCGCCGATCCCTCCATCAGGGGTCCGAGAGCCAGTCTCCCACGGCCCGACCCCAGGGCGCGCCGCACCGCCGCATCGCGTCGGGCCCTGAGCGCCCTCATCAGCAGGAGGTTGGCGACGTTCGCACAAGCGATGAGGAGGACGATGCCCGCCACGATGCCGACCCAGACGGCGGTGCGTGCCTCGAGTGCGGGATCAGGCCCCGCACCCGTGCGCACCGCCGAGACCGTCGCATGCGGCTGCGCAGCCTCCAGCGGCGGCAGCTGTGGGTCTTGGCCCTGGGCGAGCCGCCAACTCCTCCGATACGCCCGGGTCGCGTCGGCCTCCGCCCGCGCCAAGGGTACTCCCGCCTTCCGCTGCACGAGGACGTGAACCCATCCCCACCGGTACGTCGTGGCGTACGTCTCGGCATCATCCGTACCGGTGCTGCCCGCGTACGCCGTGATGGGTACATAGACGGCGGGGGCCTGCGCCCGATCGAGGCCCTCGAAGCCCGGCGGGGTGACGCCGATGATGACGGACCGCAGGTTCCCGATCCTCAGCGTGCGCCCGAGCACGTCTCCGCCGCCATACTCCGAACGCCAGAATCCGTCGGACAGGATCGCCACCTCGGACCCGCGCGGGGGCACGTCTTCATCCGCGGAGAAATACCGGCCCATCGTCGGGGGTGCGTCGAACAGGTCAAAGAACGAAGCGCTCACTGCGGCCACGGGTACCTCGCGGATCGCGCCGCTCTCGCCCACCGCCAGGTCCATCTCGGCGAACGCAGCGATCCGGGAGAACGAGGACGTCCATCGACCAAGGTCGAGGTA
Source organism: Gemmatimonadota bacterium (assembly GCA_050114895.1). Taxonomy (GTDB): domain Bacteria; phylum Gemmatimonadota; class Gemmatimonadetes; order Longimicrobiales; family Gaopeijiaceae; genus JASFRP01. The sequence continues at coordinate 4,953 of JASFRP010000079.1, read as the reverse complement.
GCGCGCGTACTGCGTCGACAGCGTTGTCACCGTCGAGCCCAGCCGCTGCCACTGCCAGTACACGCGGTGCACGGAGCCCGGATCGTCGAGATAGGGGAGCGGACGGAACATCAGCCGGTCCACGACGTCGAACATCGCGGCGTTCGCGCCGATGCCCAGAGCCAGCGTCACGACGACCGTGAGGCTGAATCCGGGGGCGCGGCGGAGTCGTCGAAGGGCCTGACGGGCCTCCTGCGCGAGGGCATCCGAGCTCATGCGCGGCGATCTCCCTGGCCGACGAGGAACGGTCTGCGGATGGGCGCACACCGTCCTCCTGTAGACACGCCGACGGGCGGCCCGGTTGCACCCTACTACCCAGCTTCTCACCAACCCGTCGCCGGAATCCGGAGGGCTGGCGTCCATACACAATCGCTCAGGCCTGTTGCCAAGGATCCTCTATGTGAAGCGTCCGTTCTCAGCTCGGCATCGGGTACACCCGCTAATCCGACCTCTCCTGGTGGGACGTCCGAAAAGCGCCCGGCGTAGATCCGTAGCGCCCCTCCCGGACCCGCCCCTCCTCGTAGGCGTTCTGATTCGGGGCCAAGCTCCTGGGGAACTGAAGGGAGAGGCCATGAGCGCCGATCATCTCCAGCATGGCGGTGTGCTGTCCGCAAGAGGCGAGATTCTCGGTGGGTTGGGTGGGATCGTGGACAGTGGAGAAGTGCTCGAGCACCAGCTCTTTCCCTGTGGAGACGACGATTCTCACCCCGTGGCGGGAGTGAATGAACCGGCCGCGTGTCTCCTCTTTCTGGATCAAGGGCTCCGGCCGATCGGAGTTCAGCAGAACAGAGAGGAGGGGGTGGGAGACGTGCCGGAGCTCTGTGCCCGCGTGGAGGATTGGGGCCGGGCCGATCTCATCCAGGACCTGAGCCAGGAGGCGTCGGTATGGCGCCAGAGGGACCGCATCCGCAGACCTGTCGAGCCAGGACAGATCCGCAGCCGCCACCAGATCCCGGGCATCGGTTTGTTCCAGGCCCCGGACGATGAGGTCCGCCACCACAGTGAGAATCTGCCCAGTCATAGGGACTTCCCGCGTAGCGTAGCTTCGATTCCTGATCTCGAAGGGATAGAAGGGTCGAGTATGGCCCAGGACTCTGTATGGAGGCAAGGAAACTGGCGTCCTCGTTCAGAAGGGTGGCGTGCACCTTCAATTCTCCTCCTCCGACGGGAGCCATCTTCCATGGAAACAACGGAGGGCCGACCGGCAAAGCAGGCGAGGGATTGAGAGGAGACAGACCATTGAGATGAAGAGCCAGCGGGTATTGGTGACCGGAGGGACCCGGGGTATCGGTTTCGAGCTCGTTCGGGCTTTCCTCCAAAGGGGGGCGAAGGTGGCGCTGTGTGGCAGGTCCGTAGAGGGCCCGGATTTCCGGGACGGGAACGGATCGGGCGCCAGCGATTTCCAGGCCGACCTGGCCATACCGGGACAGGTGGAGGAACTCGTCACCCACGTGAGGGAGGAGTTCGGAGCCCCCACCCTCCTGGTGAACAATGCCGGTGTCCAGTTCAACCACCACTGGCCTGAAACGGCACCGCAGGAACGGTTGGCCTGGGCCCGGACCGAGGCGCAGGTGAACCTCCTGGCACCCATGGGAATCACGGCCCTCTTCCTGGAGGACCTCGTGGCCCAACCCAGCGCGGCAGTCGTGAACATCACCTCCATCCTGGCCTTCTCCCCCAAACGATCCGCCCCCGTCTATTCGGCGACGAAGGCTGCCATGAGGAGTCTTCTTGCGGGGTTGCGGTACCAACTCTCGGGCTCGACGAACATTCGGGTCGTGGAGGTGATTCCTCCTCTGGTGGACACGGCTATGACCGCGGGACGGGGATCCGGGAAGATGGACCCCGCGGAGGCGGCGGAGGCGATCGTTCAGGGTCTCGAAGCCGGGCGAGATGAGATCTGGCTCGGAAAGGCGAGTGTCATCCGGGTCTTGCAGCGGATTGCCCCCGACCTGGCCCGGAAGATCCTGAAGGGGGCGTAGGCGGCGCCCCTGGGGCACAAGCGGCTTTGCCCGCCCCATCAGGCACGGGGAGGGACGATCCCGGGTTCGGCAAGAGAGACTCGCGGATGTGCCGTGTCAGTGCCCCGCAATGAGGTGGGGACGGTACGGCGCCTCCAGCCGTTGGACCTCCTCCTCGGTCAGCTCCAGCGCCACAGCCCGCTCCGCCACGTCGAGGTGCTCGAGCTTCGTGGCGCCGATGATGGGCGCCGTGACGCCGGGGCGGGAGAGGAGCCAGGCGAGAGAGACCTCCGCCGGTGTGACGCCCCGCTCCTCGGCCACGGCGCTCACGGCTGCGATGATCTCGGCGTCCCCCTGGCCCTCGTAGAGCTTCTGGCCGTAGGTGTCGGTTTCGGCCCGGGTGGTGGCGGAGCGGTCGAGGAAGGCGTCGTGGCCGCGGGCCAGGTGGCCGCGGGCCAGGGGCGACCAGGGGATGATTCCCAGCCCCTCGGCGCGACAGAGGGGATTCATCTCCCGTTCCTCCTCGCGGTAGATCAGGTTGTAGTGGTTCTGCATGGAGACGAAGCGGGTCCAGCCGTGGAGGTCGGCCAGGCCGAGGGCCCGGGCGAGTTGCCACGCCCAGCCGGAGCTGGCACCGAGGTAGCGGACCTTTCCGCTGTGGACGAGGTGGTCCAGCGCCGCCAGGGTTTCCTCCAACGGTGTCTTCGGGTCGAAGCGGTGGATCTGGTACAGGTCGATGGCCTCGATCCTGAGCCGGCGCAGACTTGCCTCGCACGCCTCGACGATGTGCTTGCGGGACAGCCCGCCGAGGTTGGGGCCGTCCCCCCAGGGAAAGAACACCTTGGTGGCGATGACCAGCTCCTCGCGCCGGCCGTACTCCTGCAGGGCCCGACCGGTCACCTCCTCGCTCACCCCCCTGGAGTACATGTCGGCGGTGTCGAAGAAGTTGATCCCCACCTCGATGGCGTGGCGGTAGAAGGGGCGGGCATCATCCTCGTCCAGCACCCAGGGACGCCACTCCGAGGTGCCGTAGCTCATGCAGCCGAGGGCGATGCGCGAGACCGTGACGCCGCTGGCGCCGAGTGTGCTGTATTCCATGCCGGGATCGTAGGGGACGCTGTAGGAAGGGGCAACCGGCGCTAGGGGCACAGGGGGGACGAGGGGAACGGGGTAATCGCCCGGTGTGGCCCCAGGCATCCCCTGGGACCACAGCCGGACGCAATCATCTCAGCCCTGTGGCTATTGGCCTCCCCCTCCCGGGAGCAGGAGGCCTCCCAGCTCCCGAATCCGGTTCTCCAGGGCCGCCGCGGCCTCCAGGATCCAGAAACTTCGGCCGAAAGTGGCCAGGATCAGGTCGTCCTCACGCTCCTGGATGGCCAGGTCCCGGACGGCGATGGGCCCCGAGGTCAGGGCCGGGAGCCATCGCAGAGTCCTCAGGGTCATTCGTCCGTCTGGAGAGAAAGGGCGAAGCACATCGCAGGACACAACACTATCGGCTCCGAAACATGTGGGAACCGAAACCGCGTCTCCGGGACACCTTTCTCCGAGGTTCATTCCTCCGAGACCTGCACCTCAGGGAAGGGGCTTCTCGGAACGTCTCGTCGAGGGCCGTGTGCCGGAACCCCTCACCGTAACCCAAGGAGGAATTGAACGACCGTCGATCCCGCTAGATCGCGAGCTTCATGGACGTACCGTCGAATTCCACGAATGCCTGGACGGTCGGATCTCCGTAGGAAGCGCCGGCGGTGTGCACCAGCACGTTTGGAGCGGGAGTGTAACGCCCCGGGCTGTGGGTGTGACCGCAGAGCACCAGGAATCGGGTGGCTGAATGGCGCCCGGCGACATCGAGGATGGTCCTGCCCGCGGCGTCACAGGTGAGCCAGGGAAGCCACCCTTCGGAAGAAGTGCTTCCCTCGTGCCAGCACGCGCCCTCGAAGGGCGGGACGTGGGTGACCACCACCACGTTCCGACATTGCTCTGCCGCCTTCTCCAGCTTGGGACCCAGCCGCCGGGCCGATTCGTCGCCCAGGAGCTTCAGGCGCCTGATCAGCTCGGGTCTCTGGTGGCCCGTCAGCTCCTGAATGAGAAAGAAGTCGTTGAACATCACCAGGCTCCCGAGGGGGTCTCCCAGTCGGGCGTCACCCCACCCGTCGTCACCCACCAGGGCGAGGTCCGGGGCCAAGAATTGTGGCTCGGCCGCGGTCAGCCAGACGAGTCCGTCCCGGGTCCGGGAGAGCGAATCGAGCTCTTCCGTCACGCCGGCGATGGATCCTCGATAGAAATCATGGTTGCCGAGGACGAAGTAGAGGGGAACCGGGAGCAGGCTCGCCAACTCCTCCAGGTAGGCCACGAGGGTGGGAGCCTCCCCCAGGTCGCCGGATAAGAGCCAGGCATCCGCCTCTCGTTCGGCAAGCTCCTCGATGAACCGCCTCCTTTCGGGGGCGACCAGGAAGTTGAGGTGAAGGTCCGACAGCCATCCGAGCTTCACTGGGTCTCTCCCGTGTGGTCGTCTCAGGCTCGGTCCGTTTGGGTTGGGGCCGTGATACCGAGGATACCCAGGCGACTCAGGAGAGTCGTCGAACCTCGGCCACCAGGAGCTCCTTCACCGAATCCCAGGATATCGGGAGAATCATGTTCGGCATGGGCTCTTGTTCGGCATCTTCGAAGTACACCAGGCTCTTCAAGAGATGGTAAGTGTTGAAATCTGCCGTCTCGAACCGCTCATGGACCAGGGAAAGGACTTGATCCAGCGTCCCGAGATTCCTCAGGTAGAAGAAGAGATCCACGAAATCCTTCCGACTGCCCCGACCTCCGATGGCGATGACCTTCATGACTGCAATGTCCCGCGGGTCGGCCACGGTGAGCCCTCGGTAGCGCGTGCCGTCGAAGAGGAAGGACGTTTCTGTTCGAAGGAAGCTCATCCGCAAACCATCCAGCTCCAGATGCAGGGTGC
>JASFRP010000078.1:0-9357 GCA_050114895.1 Gemmatimonadota bacterium | reverse complement strand
AGGGGAGGGAAATCTCCTGGCCGGGGGTGCAGGGTGTGCACCCTTCTCCAGGCCCCTCCAGAAAGATCAGGGCGCCGGGGGCTTCAGCCGGAGGACTCCCAGGGCTGGGTTCCGGAACAGCGGGTCCTCCCGGTTCCTCTCCGCCGGCCAACGACACGGAGAGAAGATCGGCCCGACCCTCGATCCTGAGAGGGATCCCGCGGTCCTGAAGCTCCCGGACCAGCTCCTGCACCCGGACCCCCTCCAGGGGGACCTTCACGTCCGCCACCTCCCCTTCCTGCCCACGGAGCACCGTCCTCAACTCCCCGCCGTCGAAGCTCGCCTCGAGGATGCGGCCCCCCTCCGCTGCCTCCATGAAACGATCCACCGTGATGGTGGGGACGGATCGGGAGATTGCCCAGAGGGTGGCGGTGGTGGCCACCAGCAGAGCCAGGAGCCCTCCCGCCGCCCACGCGGGGCGGATGCCGACGCGGCGGGCCACGGCCCGAAAGGCCTCCGCCGGCCCGAGCCCCTTCCCGGTCTCAACTCCTCCCAGGATGGACCTGCGGATCTTCCTGAGCTCCTCCTCAAGAAGGTCTGCCGACTGGATCCGCCTGGCCTGGTCCTTCTCCATGAGCTTGCAGATGAGGGTATCCAGCTGCCTGGGAACGTCACTCCGCCATTCCTTTATGGGGATCGGGGCCTCCTCCAGGGAGCTCCGGATAAGATCCCAGATCTTCTCGCTGGACGTGGGCTCGGTTATGGGCTCTCCACTCCAGGGGCCCCTCCCCGTCACGAGGCCGTAGAGGACCACCCCCAGAGAGAAGAGGTCCGTCCGATGGTCGACGTCCTGGGGCCTTTGAAGCTGCTCCGGCGAGGCGAACCCGGCGGTCCCCGGTACCCCCATAGCCAGGTTTGTGAGGCTCTGGGACCCCACCATCTTGGCGATGCCGAAATCCAGGACCTTCACGATCTCCCGGTCGCCGTCCCGGGTGATCATGACGTTCTCCAGCTTGAGATCCCGGTGCACGATTCCTTCGGCGTGCGCAGCCTTCAGCGCCTGGCAGAGCTGGAGCGCCAGGTCCAGGACCCGGGGGAGAGGCAGGCCTCCCTCCTCACTCAGGATCTCCGTGAGGGTGGTCCCGTCCACGTAGTCCATGGTGAAGTAGATCAGCTCCTCGGCTTCGTCCTCCTCGAGGTCGTAGACGATGACGATGTTCTTGGTTCGTTTCCCCAGACGGCGAAGCAGGACCCCTTCCCTGCGGAAGCGCTGGATTGCCTGATGGGCTTCTTCGTTCGTGAACCGGCGGCGGTCGAAGACCTTCACCGCCACCACGTCGTCCATCTTCCGGTCGAGAACCTTGTAGACGACCCCGAATCCACCCCTCCCCAGGAGCTCCAGCACCTCGTACCGTCCCGCGAGGATCCGGCCGATCATGGGGTCCTTCCGAGGGATTCCCTCCACCAGCTCCGCCCCGTCGAGGGGGCAGTGCGTCAGCGCGTCGTCGAAAGCCTGGCTGCATTCGGGGCAGCGTTTCATGGCCTCCTCGCAGCTCGGGGAGGGAATACCGGATCCGCGGCGACGGTGAGTGAAGGGGACGAGGCCCGAGTCGAGCCACACCTCCGACTGACCAGATCGTGCCGGGAGTCACAATAGAAAGGTAAAGGAGCGGGGGAGTGGACGACCAGACTCTGATCGGGTGGTCTCCTCCGAGAGGTGGTCGGCCGGCGTGCCTGCCCGCCACATCCCGTGGGGGCCGGGGTGTTGAGATCGTCCCACACGCCCATCGGGATTCCCCATCGTCGATGGCAGCCCGCGCACCCCATTGTCATCCCGCCCTTTCCACTGAAGAATGGGGAGAGACCAACGCCCACCCCCCCGAGGACCGAAGATGCCAGGCCGCACCCTCATCGAGCTGATGGAGACGAGCGCACAGCGCTTCCCCGAGAACATCTATCTCTACGAGAAGCCGAAGGATGAGTACCTGGGGCTCACCTATGCAGAAACCCGGGAGCTGATCCACCGATTCAGTGCCGGGCTACAAGCCCTGGGGCTCAGGAAGGGGGACAGGGTGGCCCTCATCAGTGAGGGGCGGGTCCTCTGGGTCGTGGCGGAGATGGCCGTGCTCTACGCCGGAGCCATCAATGTGCCCATCTCGGTGAAGATCAACGAGCCGAACGAGCTGAAATTCCGGATGGCCCACTCCGGGTGCCGGATGGCGGTGGTGTCGGCCACCCAGGCCCCCAAGGTAGAGGCCATTCGGAGAGACCTCCCGGACCTGGAGATGTTGGTCCTTCTCGATGGAGGGGGGCGGATGCCCGACGAGATCGGGGCCAAGCGACTCCTTGCATTGGGCGACGAGTGGCTGGCGAAGAACAGAGAGAGCTTCGAAGCCACATACGCGGGAGTGGAGGAGAACGATCCTGCCACCATCAGCTACACTTCTGGCACGACGGCAGACCCGAAGGGGATCGTGCTCACTCACCGGAACTACACCGCCAACGTGGAGCAGGGTCTGACCATGGTGGAGCTGGGTTCCGACTGGGTGTCGCTGGTGATCATTCCCTGGGACCATTCCTTCGGCCACACGGTGGGGATCTACATCCTCATGAAGAAGGGTGCGGCGCTGGCGGCGGTGCAGGCGGGAAAGTCTGCCATGGACACTCTCAGGAATATCCCCGAGAACCTCCAGGAGACACGGCCCCATTTCCTCCTGAGCGTCCCGGCTTTGGCGGCGAACTTCCGGAAGAACATCGAAAAGGGGATCCGCCAAAAGGGGCCTCGCGCCGAAAGGCTCTTCCAGATGGCGTTGAAGAACGCCTACGCCTATATGGGGGATGGATGGAACAGGGGTCAGGGCGTGCGGGCCCTTCGTCGGCCGCTCCACGCCCTGTTCGACCGGATCCTCTTCTCCAAGATCCGGGAGGAGGGATTCGGCGGAAGGCTGGAGTTCTTCATCGGGGGGGGAGCCTATCTGGACGCGGAGATACAGCGCTTCTTCTACGCCATCGGGATTCCCATGTATCAGGGGTACGGGCTCACCGAGGCGGCCCCGATCATCTCGACGAACGCCCCTGAAGCCCACAAGCTGGGGACCTCGGGGCGCCTCCTGCCGAACCTGGACCTCCGCATCTGCGACGAGGAAGGCCGGGATCTCCCCCGGGGGAGGAAGGGGGAGATCCTGGTCCGCGGGGAGAATGTCATGGCCGGGTACTGGGACAATCCACGGGCCACACAGGAGACGCTTCGGGAGGGGTGGCTCCACACCGGGGACCTGGGTTTCATGGACGAGGATGGGTACCTGTACGTTCTGGGTCGGGTAAAGAGTCTGCTCATCTCCAGCAACGGGGAGAAATACAGTCCTGAGGGGATCGAGGAGGCCCTGGTTTCATTCTCTCCCTTCATCGAGCAGGTCATGTTGCACAACGACCACGATCCCTACACCGTGGCCCTCATCGTCCCGAACCGGGAAGCCTTGAAGGACCATCTCCGCTTGAAAGGCCTTTCCTGCCTCGCGGAGGAAGGCCAGGAAGCCGCGTTGGCCGTATTCCAGGAAGCCATCGACTCCTTCCGGAGGGGAGGCGAGCGGGAGGGGCTCTTCGAGACCGAGTGGCTTCCGGCCGCCTTCGCTGTCCTGGGGGAGGGCTTCACGGAGGAGAACCGGATGCTCAACAGCACCCTGAAGCTCGTCCGGCGGAGGGTGGCGGAGTTCTACAGGAGCCGCCTGGCCCACCTCTATACACCTGAGGGAAAGGACCCCCTGAACAAGAGGAACCGCACCATCATCTCGAGGTTGGAGGAATAGAGGATCAACAGCCAATCCGATCGGTGCTCACGACGAATCGATCGAAATACCGTTCCTGTGCCATGGGTGACCCTTCGTTCCAGTAGTTCTCCAGAAACACCGCGTTGATCCCGAATTCGTCGTAGGCCCCGAGGAAGTTGTACTCGGTCCCTTCCGCCTCCAGGCGGTCGTCGATCCACAAGCGGAAGATGCCATCGTGCTGCCCAGGGGCGTTCAGGCGCACCTGGGCCTCGTAACAGTGCCACTGACCGACGTGGGCCGCATCGAAGACGGGAGTGCTGGATTGACGGCCCCCCAGCCACGCGAAGTGGGCGAAGTCGTTGTACGTGGTGGTGAGGAGCTTCCCGGCGTCGTCGGTGCCCCGCACCGGTTCGATGAAGAGGTAGTCTCCATCGGTTCCCCACACGTGGGCTACCATCGCCTGAGCCCAGGATGCGGTAGCGAACACGGTGGCCCTGGAGAACTTGATGCCGCTTCCCCCGGTCCAGCCGGGTTGATTCCGCATAAACACGCGCCAGTAGATCTCTCGGTAGTTCTCCGTTCCACTGTCAACCGGCTCGATATAGGCAGCGGGAGTCCGACCGAATGCCAGATGAAGGGCTCCGACATCCACTTGCCCGGCGGCGAAGTGGACCCGCATCCCCATGGAACCTTCGGTGCCGACCCCGGGCTCCCGGGAGAAGGACCCACCGGCGGAGACGTACTCAAAATACCCGGACAGGCGATTCTCCTCGAAGTCGTCGCACCATATCCAACCTGAACCGGGATCCTGGCACTCCTGTTCCTCGTGGATGGCCGGTGGGTCCGTGCAGCCGGGCGAGAGGGCCAGGAGGAGCCCGAGGGAACACCGGGTGGCCGTTGGAGGGAACAGCATGTCGGCTCCTGGTTTCTGGTGAATCGGATCTACCCCTCTTCCCGTTCGAATCACGGACGCCGAGGCCATCCCCGGGGCGACGCCCGAGGCTTGGAGGGGACATCGGGCGGGACACGCACCCGCCAGCATGAAGAATCGCCCTGCTCCCTCCGATCCGCCATTCCTTTTCTCGTCACGGGTGAAGCCCATTCTCCTGTGGCTCCCGTCGGTCATAGATTGAGAGAGGCTCTTTTTTCAAGGGGAGTAAGGAAGATCCGGCCCTGGGCCTGGGTGGTGAATCGAGGATCGTCTGGCCAGCGCTTGCCCCATCCTCCGTCGAAAGGAGACGTTCCAGGGTTCCATGACGAACCTCATCAGCCTCGACTCCCCCGTCCTCGTCCCCGCCAGGGTCCTAGCGAAAACCCTACTCGGCCTGGCGAATCAGATCCTTCATCCAACGAGGCGCTACCGGGCCCGGCGACGCCTGCGGGCTCTGGGCGCGCCCGGGAAGATCCTGATGGTGTGCACGGGGAATGTCTGCCGGAGTCCGTACGCGGAGGTGAAGGCGAGGGAGAGTGGTGGGGACGCACCGAGGTGGGAGGTCCGATCCGCCGGTTGGATGGGACCCTCGGGACGATCTCCGCCACCGGAGGCAGTGGAGGTCGCCCGGGCAAGAGGGCTGGATCTCCAAGGCCACCGATCGCAGCTCCTCTCGGAAGAGCTCGTGGGCTGGGCAGATCTCCTGTTGGTGATGGAGCGAAGTCATGCAAAGATATGCCGGGACGAGTTCCGGGCCGACGGCCGGCGAATCCTCCTCCTGGGAGACCTGGACCCAGCCCTTCCCAGGCGTCGGGAGGTGCCGGATCCCTGGGGTCGTCCCCAGGGAGATTTTGAAGCCGCGTTCGACCGCATCGACCGGTGCCTGAACGAGCTTTCTCTCTTGACGGAGCCAGGCTGGTGATCCAAACGCACCACCTCACCATCGACGTGGAGGAGTATTTCCACCCCACGGCCCTCGAAGGCTGGATCCCTCGATCGGAGTGGGATCTCCTTCCCCGGAGGTCCGGCGTCTTGATCCCGCGGATCCTGGAGATCCTCCACGGGAGAGGTGTCCGAGGCACCTTCTTCACCCTTGGTTGGCTGGCGAAGAGAGAGCCGGAAACGGTCCGTGCCATCGCCGGTGCGGGTCATGAGATCGCCTCGCACGGCTGGGGCCACCAGAGGGTGAACACCCTCGGCGCCGAGGCTTTCAGGGATGACCTTCGCAGGTCCCGGGAGACTCTGGAGGACCTGACCGGGGAACCGGTCGTCGGATATCGGGCACCCAGCTTCTCCATCGTCCCCGGGACCGAGTGGGCCCTGGACGTTCTCCTGGAGGAGGGATTCCTCTACGACTCGAGCATGTTTCCCATCAAGGTCCACCCCGGCTACGGTTACCCGTCCGTCGAGCCTGATCCCCATATTCTGCACCGCGATGGAGGGAGACTGGTCGAGATTCCCCCGGCGACGTTGCGGGTGGGCTCTCTTCTTCTCCCGGCTGCCGGCGGCGCCTACCTCCGGTTCTTCCCAGTGGCGCTACTGAAGCGGGCCATGGGGTCCGCCCGCCGGCGGGGGGCACCGGCCACCCTCTACGTGCATCCCTGGGAGATGGACGTGGAGATGCCAAGGTTCAGAGCGCCCCTTCTCACCCAGCTTCGGATGCGTGGCGGGATCCGATCGGTACGGCGGAAGATCGCCTCGATCCTCACCGGATCAGCCTTCCGGCCCATGCGAGAGACCGCCCTGGAGCTCCTGGGAGAAGAGTCGGGAGGAGGTGGCTGATGGGCTCTCCGAACGATCCGTCCACCAGGAGCGGCACCGAAGGGCTTGCCGCCGTTCCCTTCGACGGTTCCGACGAGGAGTGGGATTCCATGGTGGGGGGGTTCGAGGGGAGTACCTTCTGCCACCTGGGGGCGTGGCGCGGGATCATGACGGAGGTTTTCGGACACGAGGTGCACTATCGGGTGGCCAGGGATGGGGAGGGAGCGACGGTGGGCCTTCTGCCCATGGTGCAGGTACGTAGCCGCCTGTTCGGGAGCTACCTCCTCTCCATGCCCTTCCTGAGCTATGGCGGCCCGTTGGGCACCCGGGAAGCCCGTGGCTTCCTGAGCAGGCACGCGGTGGAGGAAGCCGCGAGTCTGAAGGTGGACCTTCTTGAGCTCAGGTCCAGGGTGCCGATCCCCGGGGAGCTGAGGACGTCTCACCGTAAGGTCACCGTCCTTCTCGAGCTACCGGAGTCCCGGGATGTCCTCTGGAAAGACCACCTGAAGGCCAAGGTCCGAAGCCAGATCCGGCGTCCCCTCAAGGAGGGAATGGAGACCCGAACGGGACCCGACCGGATGGATGCCTTCTACCGGGTGTTCTCCGAGACCATGAGGGATCTGGGAACCCCTGTCCTTCCTCGGAGGTTCTTTCAGGCCATACGGGAGGGATTGTCCCAGCAGGTGCTCTTCTGCGTCGTGGAGTGGAAGGGGGTCCCGGTGGCGGCGGGCTGCGGGTTCCTGTGGAACGGGGAGTTCGAGGTCACCTGGGCGGGCGCTCTGAGAAGACACAGTCGAATGGCACCCAATATGCTCCTCTACTGGGCCCTGATGGAGGAGGCCCTGGGGAGGGGCGCCCACACCTTCAACTTCGGGCGGTGCTCTCCCGATTCGGGGACCCACCGCTTCAAGCGGCAATGGGGAGGTGAGGATCACCCCCTCCCCTGGGCTCAGTGGTCGCCTGGGGAGGTCACGGCGACCCCGAACCCCGACAGCGGCAGATTGATCAGACTGGCGACCGCGGTCTGGAAGAAGCTCCCCCTGGGGTTGGCCAATCGGGTTGGCCCCATACTCTCCCGAGGTTTGCCGTGACGCCGGGGGGAGCGAATCGAAGCGTCGGGAATCTCGACGAGGGAGCGAGCGGTTGAAGCACCGACTGAAGAACGCACTCCGACTTCTGGCCACTTCGGGTCCTGTGTCCCGCCTGTTCCGGCCGTTGATGGCGGGCCGGTCCACCATCTTCATGCTCCACCGGTTCCGGGACCGGGAGCTGGGAGTAGAGGGCCACGACCCGGGGATGCTGGACGAAGCTCTTTCCGCCATCCGGAGGGAGGGATTCAGGACCGTATCCGCCGAGGAGATCCTGCTGACCGCGAGAGAAGAAGGGGATCCGTCGGGACTCGTGGCGTTCACGGTGGACGACGGCTACGCGGACTTCCACCACGTCGGCGCGCCCGTCTTCGCCCATCATGGGTGCCCGGTGACCGTGTTCCTGGCGACGGAGTTCCTGGACGATGGGGCTTGGCTCTGGCCTGACCGGGTCCGGTTCATGATGATGCATACCCCCGTGGACTCTGTGGAGCTGGAGGCGGTCGGGGAGACGAGAGCGTTGGAATGGAAGAGTCGAGGGTCCCGTGGAGCCGCCTTTCAGAATCTGACCTGGCTACTGAGTGGTATGACCCCGGACCGGCGAACGACAGCTCTGGAGGAGCTGGAGGATCGACTTCGGGTGGAGGTTCCTGGGGAGCCGTTGCCCGAATTCCAGCCCATGTCCTGGGATGAAGTCAGGGAAGATGGAAAGCGGGGCGTCACGTTCGGCCCCCATTCAGTCACACACCCGAACATGGCCCTTCTGGACAGGCACGAGCTGGAGTGGGAGATCTCCCGATCTTGGGAGCGAATCCAGGCCGAGACCGACGCCGGGACACCGGTCTTTTGCTTTCCTTTCGGCCGAGCGGAGGATTGTCCGGAGGGTGCGGGAAGGGCAATGGTGGAGGCCGGCTTGAGTGGGGCCGTGACTGCGGTCCCCGGCCACGTCACGGCAGAGATCTCACGCCTGTCTCCCTTCCGGCTTCCTCGCTTCGCCTGGCCTGACGACCTGGGGGACGTTCGTCAGATCCTCCACGGTCTCGAGCGGGCAAAGAGCCTGGTGAGGGCCTGGGTCCCGAAGGACTTTTCCTCGCCCGGATCTTCATGACCAGGTTCCAGCTGCCCGCCTTCTCTCCCGTGTCGTTTGGGGAGATCCTTTTGGCCGCTCTCCAGTCGACGTGGAATCGTGGCCACTTCGCGGAGTCCCTCTCCGCCCTCCTCCGCTCACGGTTCGGCTGCGGGAAGGCGATCCCCACCGGGAGTGGAACCGAGGCCCTGGAGCTGGCGCTTCGCTCCTGCCGGGGGCCCAAGGGCGAGGTCCGGGCGGTGGCGTTGCCGGCTTACTCCTGCTACGACCTGATCTCCGCGGCTATCGGATCGGAATCCCCGGTCCTGTTCTACGACCTGGACCCCGATACGCTCTCCCCGGATCTGGACTCCCTGGAGGCCGCCATCCATCGGGGTGCAGAAACGGTGGTGGTGGGGAACCTCTACGGGTTCCCGTTACCCTGGCGGAGCATTGGAGACCTCTGCCGCGATGCCGGTGTGATGGTCGTGGAGGACTTCGCGCAGGGATTGGGGAGTAGCTGGGGCGAATCTCCCGGAGGCTCATTCGGGGACATGACCGTGCTTTCGTTTGGACGGGGCAAGGGGTGGGCAGGCGGGGGGGGAGGGGCGCTCCTGATTCGGCGAGAGGATGTGGCTTCCTCCGTCAGCCGGTTCCGCCTCCGTCCGGCCCCCTTCGGGGCCAGCCCCAGGTCGGCCCTGATGTCCACCCTCCAGTGGCTCTTCGGAAGACCCTCCCTCTACTGGCTACCTTCCATGGTTCCGG
>JASFRP010000077.1:0-9383 GCA_050114895.1 Gemmatimonadota bacterium | reverse complement strand
TGCGATCTGGACTACACCCCCAACCGGATGGTGGAAAGAGCTGCCAGGATTGCCATCAGCAACTCTTTCGGATTCGGCGGGCACAACGTGACCCTGTTGATCCGGAGGTGGGAGGAATAGCCCGGCCCTGGGAACGGCCAGGCCGGATGCCGAGATATGCTGTGAAGGGGGACCCTGGGCGCAAGCGGGTCCCCCTTCATCATCTGGAGAGTCCTCATGATGCGCGTAGGCGTTGGATACGACTCCCATCGCTTTGATCCGTCCAGGCCCCTCATCCTCGGTGGAGTGCACATCCCCGATGCCCCGGGTCTCGCGGGTCATTCCGACGGAGATGCCATCGCTCATGCGGTTATCGATGCCATCCTGGGAGCCGGCGCGGCGGGGGATGTAGGTCGGCACTTCCCACCGGGGGAGGAGGAGTGGCGGGGCGCTGATTCCATGGCGCTCCTTGCCGAATCCGTGCGCATCCTCGCCGGAAAGGGGTACAGACCATCGAACGTGGACGTGGTGGTCGTATGCGAGCGCCCGAAGATTGCCCCGGTGGCCGATGACATCCGCAAACGGTTGGCGGATGTCCTGGATGTGCCGCTTGACGCCGTGTCTCTGAAGGGAAAGTCAAACGAGGGCATGGGATGGATCGGCTCGGGAGAAGGCCTGGCTGTTCATGCCGTGGCTCTCGTCAACCGGGTTCGGGTTTGATCCATCTACCCCCGGGGCACAGGAAGAGGAACCTGAGGATCCATGAATGCCATCCTTGATTTCCTGGGCAGCCGGGGTCCTCTTCTCCTCTACGCACTCCTCGGGGCTGGTTCGGCCCTGGAGAACCTCTTCCCGCCGATCCCGGCAGACACCTTCGTGCTCCTGGGGGCGTTTCTCGCCGCGGGGGGAAAAGCCGACGCCGGGACGGTCTTTCTCGTGACGTGGCTGGCCAACACCGTCACGGCCCTCTTCGTTTACTGGATGGGATACCGGTTGGGCCGCCCATTCTTCCAGGCAGGGTTGGGCCGGCACCTCCTCAATCCCGCACAGCTCAGGCGGTTGGGCGATTTCTACGGCCGATGGGGACTTCCGGCCATCTTTCTTGCCCGTTTCCTTCCGGGGCTCCGGGCCATGGTCCCCGTCTTCGCAGGTGTGACCCATCAGAGGTTCCTGGCCGTAGCTTTTCCGGTTCTCGTGGCGTCGGGTATCTGGTACGGCGTGCTCGTGTGGCTCGGTGCGGGCGCGGGTCGCAACCTTCCTTCCATCATGCGGTGGATCTCGGGCGCGAATCGGCTCCTCCTGGTGTGTGCGGCCGTGGTCTGCCTGGTCGGGGGGATCTGGTGGATCCGGACCCGGAGGGAGGGAAAGGGGGAGGGAGATTGAGCCACCCTCCGGCCTTCAGGATGGAGCCCTTCCTGGACTATCTGACTTTCGAGAAGGGTCTCTCGGAACGCACCCTTTCCGCATACGGGCGGGATCTCGGGAAGCTGTTCGAGTTCCTTTCGACTCGGGGACGATGGACCCCGGAGGCCATCGAGCCTGCCGATCTGAGGGAGTTCGTCTTTCATCTAAAGGACTCGGGACTGTCGCCCAGCTCCATCCGGCGGGCCGTGTCCTCCCTCAGGAGCTACTTCGCGTTCCTCCTGGAAGAGGGAGTCCTCGCGGCGGACCCCAGCGACCGGCTCGAAGCCCCTCGGGCCGGACGGGAGCTGCCCGATGTCCTCTCGGTGGAGGAAGTCCAGCGCATGTTGGATTCCCCGCACCCGGATCACCCGATGTTCTGGCGGGACCGAAGCATTCTGGAGGTCCTTTACGCCACCGGCATGAGGGTCTCGGAGCTTCTTGCCCTGAAGCTGGTCCACCTGGATCTGGAGGAGGGCTTCTGCACTGTCTTCGGCAAGGGCGCCAAGGAACGAATCGTTCCCCTCGGAGCGCCGGCCCGCCGGGCCCTGGACCGTTACCTGCGGGAGGTGCGCCCTGGCCTGGACTCAGGGAAGGGAAGGGGGCACGTCTTCCTGAATCGGCGGGGAAATCCCCTGAGCCGGATGGCCATCTGGAACCTGGTGCGGAACGCTGCCCTGGGAGCGGAGATATCCCGAGCCGTCTCTCCTCACACCCTCCGGCACACCTTCGCCACGCATCTTCTCGAGGGGGGTGCGGATCTCGCGGCGGTCCAAGAGCTCCTGGGTCACGCCGACATCTCTACGACTCAGATCTATACCCATATCGACCGCGAATACCTGAGAGAGGTACATCGGACGTTCCACCCCAGGGGGTAGGTGGCCAAGCTGGAGAGGGAAGCGGAACGTCCCTCCCCGGCCCCGCACAGGGAGGAGCACCGAGTTCCGGTGCCTCCCGCCTGGGGGGGCCGGAAGGGTCAAGACCCTCCGTGGGGGGCCATAGAAACCGAATGGGCCGCTGCCCGGGCGTTGGCCTCTGCCTCCACCTCCGCGAAGAGCTCTGATTGAGTGCGGACCCCTTCCAGGACCTCTATCGCCTTCTCCAGAACCCGATCCCGCTCCGCCAGGAACTCCAGGGCATGCTGTTGGTGGTTCACCCGGTCTGCGAAGGCCATGCGGGCCCGCCAGGAGAGGTACCGCGGTACGTCTGGATGCTCCAGGACTTCCTTCGGCACCCCTTCTTCGAGGAGGGTGTCAATGAGGCCGTCGATGGTGGATGGATCCAGCTCCTCCGGTCCCACCCCCTCCAGCGCCCGCCGGGCCTGGTCGAAGGCGAATTCCGCAATACGGAGCGTCAGGGGCACCCCGGCCCGGGCGGACTCGATGAGAAGGGACTGCTCGGCAGATGTCAGCGTGTCGTCCTCCACCACCAGATCGGGAAACACACCTCCGTCCGCCCTGAGGGTTCGGCCCGCCGGGGTAGTGACTACGGGGAAGTTCACCGTGTCGGTGGGCGGTGATACGGGAACGCCATTCAGGTCACGAGGGATATGGAGAGAACGCCCCAGAGGGGTCATCCAATCCCCTGTGGTGATGCGAAGTCTCCGGTCCCCGGGAAGCGGGAGGACGGTCTGAACGATGCCCTTTCCGAAGGTCCTCACGCCCAGGACCACCGCACGGTCATGATCCTGGAGAGCGCCGGCCACGATTTCGGCGGCAGAGGCGGTGTATTCGTCCACCAGCACCACCACGGGCTTTCCCGGAATCCGAGCCGGCAGCCGAGCGCCCCAGGATTCCTCTTCGGTCTCATTCGGTATGCCCCGTGCCCGACTCTTCGTGCTGGCCAGGGTCATCCCCCGGTCCAGGAAGAGATCGGCCATGTTCAGGGATTCCACGAGGTACCCACCGGGATTCCGGCGGAGATCCAGTATGATACCCTTCGCGTTCTGGAGAACGCCGAAGGCCGAGTCCACCTCCAGGGCCGAGCCTCGTGCGACCCGATCCACCAGAATGTACCCCAGGGAATCATGGACCATGCCGGCCTTTACAGCAGAGACATGAACCTGGTCTCTCCGTATGGGAAGGGTGATGGGCTCAGACAGCCCATCCCGTTCGATGGTGACCTCAATCACCGTCCCGATGGGCCCCCGAATGGAATCTCGGGCCTGGTCCAGAGACCAATTCCGGGCGTCGACCCCGGCTACGCCTACGATCCGGTCCCCCACCACCATCCCGACTTCTTCGGCAGGTGTCTGCCGAAAGACCGCCGTGACCGTCACGCGTTGGTTCAGGAGCGAGATCTGGACACCGATACCGGCGTAGTCCCCGGTGTTGTCCTCCTCGAAAACCCCGTATGCCTCCGGCGTGAAGACCTCTGCATAGGGATCGTCCAGACCCTGGATCAGGCCCTTCAGCGCCAGCTCCCACAGCGTGGAGTCGCTGAAAGTGGTCCTGTGGTAGTCCAGGATAGACCGAAAGGCTTCCAGAAAGACCTCGCTTTCGGGGACCGCCCTCAAGCCCGCTTCCTCACCCGAGAGTACCCCGGTGCGGCTCATCGCCGCCCGAAGGGTATCCGGGACCTGGGAGCTGAGGCCCGAAGGGATCAGGGCGAAGGTCAGGAGAAGGATGGATGAGGCTCTATGAATCATGGCTGGCTCGGGTGGTGGCGCGAGTGTCTCGTAACCTAAAGAATAACACCATCTGGGTTACCGGCGTTCCCTTTTCCTCTGCGGGCTGGGGCCGACGCAAGGGGGACGCGGGAGGATGGACGACCCGGACCTTCGCCGGAGTCGGACTCGTCAGAGGGACGGGACCCATGCGGAGTCTTCAGAGACCCCTTACGTTTACTCTTTCGACACGAACGGGCTTTCCGGGCGCTGGTCCCTGGAGAACACCCCGACACCGGCAACCTTCGAAGCGCTCTCCAGGAGCCGGCACGATTCCATGACGATACAGCGAAGCGACTCTCCTTCCCCCCTCCGCTTGGGTCTGGTCCAGTTCAGGCCCCGGAAGGGCGACGTTGAGGGGAATCTCCGAGGGATCAGGGAGCGCATCGGCGCCCTTGGGGCAGAACACGATCTCCTCGTCTTCCCCGAGGCGTCCCTCACGGGGTATTTCCTGGAGGGGGGGGTCTCCGAGGGAGCCCGCTCCGTTGAAGCGGTAGCCGAAGGCCTGGGCCCCACGGGTGAGGATGCCCCCAACGTGGTGGTGGGTTTCTATGAGCGGTGGCGCAGAGGTCTCTACAACAGCGTGGCCTACCTGGAGCCGAGAGGGGGCACCTACCGGACCCTCCACGTGCATCGGAAGATCTTCCTTCCCACCTATGGAATCTTCGAGGAGGCCCGTTTCACGGATCCCGGGAGAGAGATCTCAGCCTTCGATACGCCGTTCGGGCGGATGGGAATGCTTGTCTGCGAGGACATGTGGCACACTCTGCCTCCCACGATCCTGGCGTTGGACGGAGCCGAGCTCATCCTGGTCGTGAGCGCGTCGCCGGCCAGGGAATTCCGGAGAGGCCCCGGGCTTCCCGGCAACCTCAGCCGGTGGGACGCCCTGGCCCAGGGCGCGGCTCTGGAGCACGGGCTCTTCGTCGCCGTTTCTCAGCTCGTGGGCACCGAAGGGGGGAAGGTCTTTCCCGGCGGTTCGGTCATCGTCGGCCCCGACGGAGCCGTGCTGGCACGTGGACCGCTGATGACCGAGGGGGTCGTGTCCGAGGCACTGGACGGGAGCCGGATCGAACGAGCCCGATTCGATACCCCCTTCATCGCCGATCTCCAGCAGATGCTGCCCCATCTCCAGCGGTCTCTCGAGAGAGCCGGTGGCCGCCGTCCTGGGTCCTCCGAGCCGGAGGCGATGGAGTCCGAGGGAATGGATGCCGAACCCGAGACTCCACCGGCTCTTAGGGGAAAGGGGTTCGTCTCCCTCCCCACCCACCACCCCCGGCCCGACGACCGTGAGATCCTGGAGCTCGACCTGGAGCTGGTACATCGGACCCTGGTGGGTTTCATTCGGGAGGAGGTCGTGGAGCGGCGCGGGTTCGAAGGCGTGGTGTTGGGCGTTTCGGGGGGGGTGGATTCCTCCGTCTCCCTCTTCCTCGCAGTGGAGGCACTGGGTCCGGACCGGG
The DNA here is from genome assembly GCA_050114895.1 of Gemmatimonadota bacterium. Lineage (GTDB taxonomy): Bacteria > Gemmatimonadota > Gemmatimonadetes > Longimicrobiales > Gaopeijiaceae > JASFRP01. The sequence goes on along the minus strand of JASFRP010000077.1, from coordinate 3,881 downwards.
TCCTGGGACTCCGCATGCCATATGCCACATCCAGCACCGAGAGCCTGGAGCACGCAGATTTCGCCCTGGAGGCATCGGGGGCAGAGGGCAGGACCATCGAGATCACGCCGTCCGTGGACGCGTACATACGGGAAGTCGATCCCGGTCTCTCCGATCTTCGACGGGGGAACCTGGCGGCGCGCATCCGGGGTGTCACCCTCTTCGATCAGGGAGCAAAGCTGGGGCGCCTCCCCCTGGGGACCGGAAACAAGAGCGAGCGGCTGCTGGGGTATTTCACCTGGCATGCTGACGACTCCCCGCCCATCAATCCCCTCGGGGACCTGTTCAAGACACAGGTCTGGGCGCTGGCCAGGCACCTCGGCGTGCCGGAGGTCATCGTGGAGAAGCCCGCCTCGGCGGATCTGGTGAGGGGTATCCACGACGAGGACGAGCTCGGGTTCTCCTACGCCATAGCGGACCCTATCCTCTATTGGTTCCTGAAGGGGTACTCACCAAGCCAGCTGATCCGTTATGGCTTCGACCGGGAGGCCGTGGGATTGGTCTGGCGTCGTTTGAACTCCACCCACTGGAAGCGGGAGCTCCCAACCGTCGCGGTGTTGTCGGACACCGCCATCGGAGAGTTCTACCTTCGCCCGGTGGATTACTGAGACCGGCGGGTCGCCTTCAGGGAATCCGGGAGGGCAGGGGGCCCGCCTTTTCCGTCCCAGCCGGGCGAGCGAGCCGAAAGAGGTAGCTTCCGAAGAAGAGAGCTGCCGCGAAGAGGACCACCGATGCGCCGGACGGGAGGTTCCAAAGCCACGACAACCAGAGCCCCACGAAGACGGAGAGGAGGGCCGATGCGACGGAAAACCAGACCATTCCCCTCACAGATCCGCCAAGGGTCTGACCTGTGGCCGCCGGAACCACCAGGAAGGCAGAGACCATGATGATGCCGACGAGCTTCATTGCGGCCACGATGGTGACCGCCAGGATGGTCAGCAGAAGGTAGCTCAGGAAAGCCGCCGGCAGACCTGCCGCTTTGGCCGCTTCCTCGTCCACTCCCAGGAAGAGGAACTCCTTGAAGAAGAGTGCCAACACTCCCAGGGAGACTCCCGCCAGGGCGAGGAGCAGCCAGAGGTCTCCGGGTCCCACCGAGAGGATGTTCCCGAACAGGTACCCGAGGAGGTCCTGCCGGTAGGCCTGGGACAGACTGATGAGCGCGACCCCAAGCGCCATGGCGGTGGGGAAGAAGACACCGATGGCAGTGTCCTCCGAGACCTCGCCCCGGCGGGTGATCCATCCGATGACCCAGGCCACTACGACGGAGAAGACCCCGGCGGCCGCAACGGGGGGAAAGCCGGCCAGAAGACCAATGGCCACTCCTCCCAGGGCCGCGTGGGAGATTCCGACTCCGATGAAGGCCATTCTCCTGAGAACCACGAAGACACCCAGCAGGGCGCATGTGACTCCCAGAACCGCTCCGGTGAGAAGAGCACGCTGGATGAAACCGTAGGAGAGGAACTCCATCATGGACGATCCTCGAAATCCTCGGCATCTGCATGCCGGTGAGGTGGCGGGAAATGATATACGGCTGGCACTGCCTGGCTCTTCAGGACCTCGCTCGGGGGGCCGGAGGCCCGGACCGTGTGATCGAGGAGGATCACGGTCTGGGCGTGCTGGGCCACGTCCTCCACGTCGTGGGAGGCGCAAAACAGCGTGAGGCCCCGGGCCCGCTGAAGGTCACACACCCGCCCGTAGAATCTCGCCCTCGCCGCCGGGTCCAGCCCCGCCGTGGGCTCGTCCAGGATCAGCACGCAGGGGTCGCTCACCAGTGCACGGGCAATGAGGACTCGCTGCTGCTGACCTCCGGAGAGGTCCTGGAACCGGCGGTGGCGGAGGCCTCCCATCCCAGCGGATTCCAGGGCCTCTTCGGCCTTTTCCCGGTCCGAGGCGCCGGGTCTCCGGAGGATGCCGAGGCTCCCATACCTCCCCATGAGGACCACGTCCATGACGGAGATGGGGAATCCCCTGGGGAGGTGGATACCTTGCGGCACATACCCGATGGGCTGACCCTGTTGCCCCGGTCGCCGCCCCAGGATCGCAATCCTGCCCCTCTGAGGTTTCAAAATGCCCAGGAGAAGTCGGAGCAGGGTGGACTTCCCGGCCCCGTTTGGCCCAATCAGGGCCACAAAAGACCCTTGAGGCACCTTCAGGGACACATCCTCCAGAACCCGTCTAGGCCCGTAGGAAAACCAGAGGTCCTCGACCTGGATGGCGGGCCTGGGGGAGGAGGCGCAGCTCACCCGGAGCCTGTCCCCTTCTGAAGACCACGGACAAACTGGCGTGTGTTGAAGCGGAGCAGCTGGAAGTACCCGTCTCTCTCCGGGACTCCCGCCCCGCCGAGGGGGTCCAGCATGCAGGTGGGGAGGGACAGCTCCGTGGAGAGGGCCCGGGCCGCAACCTCCCCCAGCTGGGGCTCGGTAAAGAGGCAGTCGATCTGGTGGTCCCGAGCTTCCTCCAACAGCTGGACCATCTCCCGGCTCGAAGGGTCCTGTCCGGGGTGGGCGTGGATGACCCCGACTTCCTCCAGCCCATACCGGGCCGCGTAGTAGCTCCAGGCCGCATGGGTGGAGAGGAACGCCCGGTGTTCGAGGGGGGCCAACGCCGCCCGGATCTCCCCGTCGAGCTCCGTGAGCGAATCAGCCAGCTGAGAAGTCCTGAGGTGGATCTGCCCGGCTCCGGCGGGGGCTACCCCCGCCAAGGCTTCCTCCATCCTCGGGAGGAGATGGTCCCGGACCAGGATCGGGTCCAGCCAGACGTGGGGATTCCCCGATCCTTCGTGGCCGCCACCCGCCAGGAGTGGGATCCCGTCGGAGAGGCGGACCACCGTAGTCTGGTGGCCGGCCCGCTCCGGGAGCCGAGCCACCCACTCGTCCAGACCCCCACCGATCATGAGGAAGAGGTTTCCATCCTGGAGGTCCCTGAGCTGTTTCGGAGTCACGTCGAAGGTGGCGGGGGAAGCACCCGCTGGAAGGAGAACCTCCACCCTGACGAGATCGCCCGCCATGAGGCCTGCCAGGTCCCCGATGGGGTAGATGGAAGCCACCACCACCGGACGGGCGTCTCCGGAAGGAGCCCCCCTTTCGCCCCCGCACGAGGCCTGGGTCAGGAGGAGGAAGAGTGGGATCGTCCAGAGGGTCTTCGGGACCATTCCCCGTTCTAATCCGTCGGTGCCCTTGATGTTGATCGTGATTCGCCCCGTCGGTCCGACAGGGATCACTGGTGGAGAAAGAGGCCATGGGCCCCCCGCGCCTGGGCTTCGGCGCCAGAGAAGTCTAACGCCTCAGGCAAGGGGATGGAAACGCTCTGCGGGCTCAGGATTGGCCCACGACCTTCCTTCTGAGGGCCTCCAGCAGGGGGAGGGGCGTCAGCTCTCCGTCGATGATGGCCGCCAACTCCTCCTCGACCCTCCAGTGGGCTTCCAGCTCCGCCAGCTCCAACTCCAGAAGCCTCTGCTCCGACGTCTCGTTTGCCGCGATCTCCAGGGCGATCCCCCCCGTTCGACCCAGGTCACCGAGGCGCTTCCCGTTCTTCAGGAGAATCCGGGACAGGTCCTCCGGGGACCCGGCTTCCTGAATGAGCCGGGTCGCGGATGTGACCGTACGGTCGTCGGCCCCGTCGAAGTGGTGGTATGCCAGGACTCTCCGAAGGGTGTGCTCCGCTTCGGGGCCCCGAAGCTGGAGCCCCCCCTCTCTGAAATCGCCGCATCTGGGACATTTGTAGGAGAGCCCGGGGGGGCCGGGAATCCCGGCCCTGTGGAGGACCAGATGGTCCCGACGGCGGTACGCCACCCGTGTGAACGTGTAGCTGCATTTCGCGCACCTGGCTTTCCCTCTCCAGGC
>JASFRP010000076.1:0-9395 GCA_050114895.1 Gemmatimonadota bacterium | reverse complement strand
ATGCGCCCGCCGAAAGGAGCCTGAGGAGGCCGAATCCGTTCCTGGAGGAGGAACGCCAGAAAAGGAAGGGGGGCGAGGAGGCCCGGCACCACGTATCCCAGCATCCCCCGACCCCGGAAGAGGAGGGCAGCCGCCATGACCAGGAGGAAGTGGAGGTCCATGAGGCGGAGGTAGAAGAGACCGGGGAGGGATCGGGAAACCGGGATGCGGAAATCCCGCCTCATGAGGATCGGGAAGGAGGCTTCACCACTTCGCGCGGGGAGGAGGTTGTTGAAGAGGTTGTGCAGGAGGATCAGGCGAAAGGTGCGGGGGAACTCCCCCGACGTCTCCGGAGCGAAGAAGCCATGCACCCGAACGGTTCGAAGACCGTAGCTTCCGAGAACCAGGAAGAACGCTCCCACCAGGGCCGGGGCCGGCATCTCCCGCCAGGGGGAGAGGACGGTGGTCCAGCCCACCGAACCCTGAACCAGAAAGACAAGGGCCACGAAGAGGCCGATCCCCAGGATCCACCCGAGGATCGGCGCCCGTGGAGCCGTCACTGAAGTCGAGGCTTCCATCTTCCCCGATTCGCGTCCTCCCGGCTCCCCTATTCCCCCGTCCACCGGGCCAACCACGCCAGCACCGTCTCGTGCCACAGAATCCCGTTGGCGGGGCTCAGCACCCAGTGGTTCTCGTCGGGGAAGTAGAGGAACTGACTGGGGATTCCTTTCCGCTGGAGCGCGGTGAAGGCACCGATTCCGTGCTCCAGGGGGACCCTGTAATCCCGGCCGCCGTGAACCACGAGCATGGGAGTCCGCCACTCCCCCACGTGAATCGCGGGGTTGTGTCGCTCATACCCTTCCACACTCTCCCAGTAGGTTCCGCCGTGCTCCCATTCCGGGAACCACAGCTCTTCCGTCCCGTAGTACATGATCCTCTGATCGAAGACCCCGTCGTGATTCACCAGGCATCGGAACCCGTCGGGCCAGTTCCCGGCGATCCAGTTGATCATGTACCCACCGTAGGAAGCACCCAGGGCACACGCACGGCTCCCGTCCATCCACGGGTTCCGGGCCAGGGCCGCCGCCATCCCCCGCTTCAGGTCCTCCAGGGGCTTGCCCCCCCAGTCCCCGCGGATGGCGTCGGTGAACGCTTGACCGTATCCGGTGGAGCCGTGGAAGTCTACCATGAGAGCCGCATAGCCTGCTGCAGCGTAGATCTGCGGATTCCACCGGTAGTGGAAGTTGTTGCTGGATGAGCCCTGGGGACCTCCGTGGATGATGAAGGCGATGGGGTACGTCTCGTCGGGGTCGAAGTCCACCGGCTTTACCAGCCAGGCATAGACCTCGTCGCCCCCGGCCCCAGGGAAGGTGAGCTGTTCGGGCTCACCGAGCCCGATGGTGGCCAGCCGACCTTCGTTGACCCGGGTGATGGGCCGGATGTCGGCGCCGTCGGGCCGGGAGGAGTAGATCTCCACCGGGGAACGAAGGTGGTCCATGGCGAAAACCACCCGGGATCCGGCGAAGGCGGGGGAGCGGATCGTGCCCTCATGGATCAGCTCCGTCACGGCCCCGGACGGCACGTCGACGGAGAAGAGGGAGGTGTTCCCGAGGTTCTGTGCCGTCACCAGCAGGGTTCCCCCGTCAGGGGAAAAGATCATGGAGCCCACGGAGCGGTCCCACTCCTGGGTCAGGATCCGACTCTCCCCGTGGGGCCATTCCCGAATCACGATTCGGAAGCGATCAGCCTCGAATCCGGGCCGCTCCATGGCCAGGTAGGCGAGCTTGGACCCATCCGGGCTGAACACCGGACCGGTGTCCCACGCCCTGTTCTCGGTGGTGAGAAGGACAGGTCCGTGGGATCCGTCCACGGGGGAGAGAAAGAGGTCGAAGTCGGTGGACCACGGCTCTTCCCTGCCGGCGTCCCGGGCCGTGAACACCAGGCTCTGCCCGTCGGGGGCGAAGGCGTACTCCTCAGGCCCCCCGAAGGGGACCGAAGGCGCGTCCGCGTCCATCCCCTGCATGAGGTCCACGGGTTCTCCCCGCCCCGTCACCGGAAGCGTGAAGACGTGGGATCGGCGTCCGTCTTCCCAGGTGTCCCAGTGCCGAATGAAGAGACGGTCGTAGAGCACACCGCTGGCGACCCGATTCTCGGCATCGGTCAGGCGGTCCACCGTGCACTCCAATCGAGTGCACTCCGGGAAGACCTCCATGCTCACCGCCAGGTGGCCTCCTGTGGGGGAGACGGCCATGCTCCCTACGTCCAGGGGCAGGTCCGTCACCTGTCGTGCCTCTCCTCCCGTGGCGGAGATATGCCATACCTGGGAGCTTCCGGATCGAGTGGAGAGGAAGAAGACCCCGGAGCCGTCCGGGGCCCAGCGGCCGTTGAAGTCCCCGGCGGGGTGAGTTGTGAGTGGACGCGGGTCACCCCCGTCCACCCCCACCATCCAGAGGTCCGACCGGCGACGGTTCGCGTCCTCGTCGAGGCTGCTGATCCCGAAGACAATCCATCGTCCATCGGGAGAGACCTGTGGGTCGGAGATCCGATCCATGGCCCAGAGGTCGTGGACGTTGAAGGGGTGTGTGTCCTGCGCTCGGGCGACGGGTCCTGAAACGCCCTGCGTCAGAAGCCCAAGTGTGAAGAGGCCGATGCCCCGACAGAATCGCGCATTCATCTGGTTCTCCCTGTCCATTCTCGGATGCGGGGCCTACTCCATCCCGCCCCTCTTCAACAGACGACCCGGGCGGGACCCCGTCATCACGCCGTCGTCGATCACCACCGTGCCGTTTACCAACACGTAGTCGATCCCCTCGGCGTAGCGCATGGGATCAACAAAGTCGGCCCGGTCCACCAACCGCGCCGGATCGAAGAGGAGGAGATCCGCTGTCATGCCGGGGGCTACGACTCCCCGGTCGAAGAGGCCCAGGCGATGAGCGGCCAGGGACGTCATCCTTCGCACGGCTTCTTCCAGGGAGATCACCCGGTCTTCCTCTACGTACTTCGCGATGACCCTGGGAAAGGCCCCAAACGCCCTGGGATGGGCGCTGGCCGAGGTGGCTGGATTCACCGGAGACGCATCGGTATCCACCATCACCCAGGGTGCTCTCAGCGCCTCCCACTTCTGCTCTTCGTTCATGCTCCTGGGATTTACGCTCACCCCTCCGGCCTGGACGAGATCGAAGAAGGCGGTCCAGGGGTCCACGCCCAGGAGCGCGGCGGCCCCGGCCACGGACCGGCCGATCACTCCCTGGTCCACGGACTCCGGCGCCGAGACGATGAGGACGTTCTCCCAATCCATGCCGACGTGACGATACCAGTTCTCCCAGTCGGAGGTGGTCTCCACCTCCTCCCGGAGGTCCCTCCGGAGATCCGGGTCGGAGAGGCGGGTGAGGAATGCCTCCGACCCCTGGGCGTAATGCCTCGGGTGCAGGAACGATCCCAGCCCGATCCCGTTCCGGATGTAGGGATACACATCGGCCGTGACATCCATTCCCGTGGCCCGGGCCGAGTCCACCAGGGCGATGGCCCGGGGCATGAGGGGCCAGTTCTCCTCCCCTGCGGCCTTCAGGTGATAGATGTGGACGGGAGCGCCGGACCCCCTTCCGATGGTCACGGCTTCCGCGATGGCGTCCAGCACCGAGTGACTCTCGTTCCTCAGGTGCGTGAAGTAGACCCCGCCGTATTCGGCGGCCACCGAGGCGAGGGCGGTGAGCTCCTCCGTGGTGGCGTAGGCCGCCGGTGGGTAGATCAGAGCCGTCGATACCCCCACCGCTCCCGCCTCCATCCCCTCCCTCACCAGGGCTCTCATCTCTTCGAGCTGCCCGGAGGTTGGCTGGACGTCTTCCTCACCGAGGACCACGCGCCTCACCTGGCCCAGCCCCACGTTGTGCGCGACGTTCAAAGGGATCCCGTAGCGCTCCAGGATCTCGAAATATTCGGGGTAGGTCCGCCATCGAAGCGTGTCCCCTCCCAGCACCGGAGGTCGGGGCTGGGTCTCGTCGTTCTGGGGCGCCGCCGACCCGCTCTCCCCGGAGAGATAGGTAGTGATTCCCTGGCGAAGCTTGCTTTCGGCGCTGACAGGGTCGGTGATCAGGACCAGGCTCGATTGTCCCATGAGGTCGATGAACCCGGGAGTGAGCACACGATCCCGGGCGTCGATGATCCGGAGGGTCTCCATCTGGGCCAGGTGTCCGACTGCGACGATCCTGTCGCCTCGGATCCCCACGTCGCCTCTGACCCACGGGTTTCCGGCCCCATCTACGATCCGCGCGTTCAGGATGAGAAGGTCGAGGGGCACATGAGGCCCCGGGGACGAGATCCCCCCTCCCGTCGCGCATCCACAGAGGAGAAAGCTGACCAGGAACTTCGGGATGGATCTCATCACGCCTGCACCTCGAGAATCACGCATCGGGGATGGTGGAATGGAGGAAGAGAAGTCGGCAACCCTTCTTCGCGTACCCTCTCGTGCCTCACTCCGGCGCGGGGGCGCCATAGTCGGCCCATTCCTCCTTTGAAGGACCGTAGACACCCGGCACCCTGAGTCCGGCTTGTCTCATGAGGACGGTCATCTGACCGCGGTGATGGGTCTGGTGGAACACGAGTGCCCCCAGCGTTTGCCCCCGCTTCCAGACTTCTCCATACATGTCGTCTTCCACTTCCAGATCGGCGTCCGTCCAGGTCTCACCGATCTGCCGACCCAGAGATTCGGCCGCCTCTCTGAACCGAGCGACGATCTCCCCGGCGGACGCGGGGATGGGATCGGTCTCCCCGGGGCCGTCTACCTTCAAGCCGGTCCTGCCACCCATCTCCGGGAGGGTCTGGACGATGTGCCAGGCGATTCGACCGAGGGTGCGACCGCCTGGATAGACCAGCTGCTGGAGGGATTCGTCCGTGAGCGCTTCGAACACCTTCAGGGTGGCTTCGGTCTCATACGCCCAGCTTCCCTGAAAATCCTGAATCTTCCGATACATGGTCGCCTCCGGGAAATCACCAGCAAGGGCTTCAAGCGCAAGTCTGCGAAAAATCTGTCAGGGCGGAGGGGGGGACGCCAGTTCCGGACAGCCTCGCAGCCACGGACTGGCCAGCTCCGGAGCCCCAACCTTCACCTCCCCGAGTTGACGAACTCCATGACCAGGGATGCGGTCTCCTCTACCGCTCTGTCCGTCACGTCCACCACGTAGCACCCGAGCTCGTTGTATATGCTTTGGGCATGGGCGAGCTCCGCGAGTATCCGGCTCAGGTCCGTGTACTCCGAATCTCCCCCGACCCCCATTGCCCTGACCCGCTCCTTTCGGATTCCCGCCAGCTTCGAAGCATTGATGATGAGGCCCACGACCTTTCGAACCGGGACCCGGTGCAGCTCGGGGGGGGTGGGGACCTCCGGGATGATGGGGAGGTTGGCCACCTTGATACCTCTGTTCGCCAGGTACATGCTCACCGGGGTCTTGCTGGATCTGCTCACCCCCAGGAGAATCACTTCAGCCTTCCGGTACCCCTGGGGGTCCCGCCCGTCGTCGTGCTGAACGGCGAACTCCACCGCCTCCACGCGCCTGAAGTATTTCTCGTCCAGCTTGTGGATGAGGCCCGGCTCCAACAGGGCCGTCGTCCCCGTGATCTTCTCCAGGCCTGCCAGGGCCGGACCCATGATGTCCACTGCCGGGATCCCGTGTCGTTCCGATTCCTCGATGATGACCTCCCTCACCTCGGGCACGATCACCGTGAAGATGAGGAGCGTCGGCTGGAGGCAGGCGGCGTCCATGAGCTCTTTCGCCGCTTCCGGGGTCTCGATATGGCTGAATCGCCGGAGGCGAGCCTCACCCTCTCGGAACTGGCTCAGGGCGGCCCGCGCCACCAGCTGCGCGGTCTCCCCCATGGAGTCCGAGACCACGAAGACCACCGGATCGTTCCTGGTGGGCTTCATCGCTCGCCCCCTTCGGACCCGGACTCCAGGAATCGCACCAGACCACCCCATCGCTCGTCCACCTGGAAGTCATGGGCTCTCAGGAAGGGGCGGGAGATGAAGTGGGTATTCAACGCCAGGGCCCCCTGGGACTGGAGCCGGTTGGAGAAGTCCTCCAGGAGCTCCCCTCCCAGCCCGTGTCCCCGGAGGTCCGGGGAGATCACCAGCCCGTCCATGTGGGCCACCGAGGGCTCCAGCAGCTTGTAGCAGATTCCCCCCACGATGCGCTCCTCGCCGTCGATGGCCATGAGGTACCGGGCCTGGTCCCCGAGGCTGAGGGGCATCCCGGAGTCCAGATAGAGGCGAAAGAGCCGGCCGATCTCCGCCGGGTCGATGGGCTCTCGTACCGTATAGCTGTCTCCCCTCCGGTCCCGGATGTGGGAGGTGACCACCACGTATCCCCTTTCCTGGTCCCCCACGGCCCTCACGTCCACCGGTTTGATGGAACGGCCGGAAGGGAACACGAGTCGGCTGAATACCAGGCGGTCGGCGTCGCTCTCGAGAGCGCCCTGGAGGTCGGAGAGCTCCACCATATGGGTTGGCCGCTGGCCGGGGTTCCTGAACATCTTCTCCAGGAGACGGTCGAAGGCCGATGTCACGGACACCGCCGCCCGGGAAAAGTAGGTTCGCCGGTACAGGGTGTAACGGCCCATGTCCCCGTAGGCGTCCAGGCGATAGAGGCTGTGGAGCTCTTTGATCTGTCTCTCTTTGGCCTGCGGCGTTGCCCTGGGGTTGGAGCTCTCCCACTCCAGGTAGCGCTCCACAGCGCAGAGGAGAGGCAGAGGTACCCTGTATTCCCGCCTCAGTCGAGTCAGGAAGCTGTCGAGCTCCTCCGAGATCCTCCATTCCGGATCCAACTCCGGAACCGGTTCCGTCGCCAGGCTCTCCCGAAGCTCCGTGAGGAAGGGCACCGCCTCCTGAGCTCCGAGGGCCTCCACCGCCGCATCGAAGAGCCAGGAGATCTCCAGGGTCTCCCGTGTGAGGGGGTAGTAGCTTATGGCAGGGAGGAAGAAGTTCTTCAGCATGGGGCGTGCGAGAGACATGGGGCCACTGTAGGGACGCCAGTCGGCCAGCGAGAGGATGGTCCCTCCTGCCCTGAAGTCCGGGGCGGGGACCACCACATTCGAGGGTGACACTGGACCGGGCACCAGCCGACGATCGCTCTGCTCCCATCCGTAGAAGAACGCGGCCATCCCCCTCACGAAGAGGTTCCGCCAGTGTGACTTCCTGGGCAGGAACTCCACGAAGCTCTCGGAGGTGAGCTCCCGGACCCTCTCCCAGACCGTCAGGTCGTTTACCAGGGCCATGGTGAAAGCCCCCAACTCGGGTCGGTAACAGCCGAACTGACGGACCACGGGTCGGCTGTCCACTCGCCCGCCGAGGGCCAGCATCCAGTATGTCGATTCCAGGACGCTGGCCTCTTCGGTGTCCGATGCGGTTGCCAGCAGGAGGTCATAGTGTCTGCCCCCCGTGGTGTTCACGCTCATTCGGTAGACCTGCGCTTTCAGGAAGGAGAACACCCGAGCGATCCAGATCCCATTCGGTCGAATCTCGTCGATCTCCACCCCTCGGGCTTCATAGGCCAGCATGACGGACTGCTTCAGGAAGGTGGTTCCCACCAGGGCCTTCTTGATCCTCTTGATCTCCTCCTCGGTGATCTGATCCTGGAAGACGATGCGCCCGTCCCAGCGAGAAGGCTCGTTGTTGGGGGTGGTTTCCTCCAGGTACTCCCCGAACCACTGGACCATTCGATCCATGTACCCTCTGGCGCATTCCGACACCTCGGGGTCGCCTTCCAGGAGTATCCAGCTGGCCAGCTCGGCCCTCACGGGCACGTAGTAATCCGGGTGGTGCCTCACGAACGTGGAGAGAAGTGCAAAGATGCCTTCGAGTTGTTCCCTCATGGAGTCGGCGGCCGGCCATGTCAGCTGGGTTCGATACTTCTGGAGTCGCAGGCGAAGGGCGTCCAGACGCGCCCGCTCGATCTTGGCGTGGGCGATGGACTCGATGCTCTCCTCTGAGAGAAAGGGGAGCCCGGAGAGGAGGAAGGAAGCCATCTCTCTGGTGTAGTCCGGCACCGGTCCCACCAGGAGAAAGATCTTGTAGGCCAACGTTCTCACGGCGAGATCCGGATGCCTGGCCAGAGCCTCCAGGCGACGGTGAATCACCCGGGTGAGGCGGAGGCTGGATTCCTTCAAGAACTCCTCCAGCTCCTGCACGGCCTCCAGAGCCGTCGGTGTGGGGGCGAAGAGGGCCACCGTGCAGAGTCGATTGGTCTCGATGAGGGCCCCGTCCCGGATGGATGTCGGTGTGACGGTTCCCGTGGGGGCGTACTCCCCTTCCTTCCGCCATGGCAGGAGGATCTGCGATGAGACTCTCTTCAAGGGAAGGTCCCAGCCTTCCTTGCAGGGACAGAAGGCGATGAGGGAGGGGTTTCCCAGCCAGAGCATGGGCTGCCGTGCAAAGAGGCCGAGGTCGAGCTTGTCCCCCTCCAGGACGTATTCCAGGTCCCCGATGCGGACGCTGTTCGACGCCGGATTCGGAGCGATAGGGAGGAAGCGCTGTGCCCGACTGTTCAGGAGGCCGTCCGCTTGGGCGACGATGTCCGGCTCCAGGATTCCGAGATCCCGGAAGAACCATCTGGGGATCCGAACCCGGAGCCGCCCCAACTCCAGCTCGACGAAGTCCCGGCGATAGAGCTCCTCGATGACTTCGCTGAAGTTCTCGCGGATGGTCTTCCGGTTGAACGAACCTTTCGGGGTGAGCTCCCCTCTTTCCCCGTCGAAATCCCGATCCAGGACCCTGAAGTTCACCACTCGCTCGTAGGGGGCCAGGTCATGGTTGGCTGTGGAGATGATCTGCTTGAAATACTCGGCGGTCTTCTCCGAGTGGAGCCCCTCCACCAGGACCGGATCCTCCTTGTCGGGGACGATGAGGAGCACGTTGTAATCGCGCCCGTCCCCGACGACGAAGCTTCGCGCGATGCCCGGCACGTGGGCCAGCTTCTGTTCGATGGCCCCCGGGGCAACGGTCTGTCCCTTGCTGTTCTTGTAGATGTCCTTGATCCGGTCGACGATCTCGTAGTGTCCGCTTTCGCGCTGCCTGAAGATGTCGCCCGTTTGGAGCCAGTAGTCATCGTCGGGAGAGGGGACCGGGTCTCCGAGATACCGGGCGAGGTAGTGTCCCGAGATCTGGAGCTCCCCTTCCTCGCTGAGTCTCGCCTCGAGTCCAGGGAGCGGGATTCCGACGGTGTTGTCTTCGTATTCTCCTGGAGGCGTCATGGTGATGCCACCCGTCGCCTCCGTCATTCCGAAACCGCTGCAGAGCTCTACTCCGTGACGCTGAAAGAAGTGAAAGGCCGCCGGCTCCAAAGCCCCCGCCGCAGATAAGCCCCAACGCAGCCGCCCTCCGACTACCCTTCGAAAGGCGGCGTCTCGCCCTGGCCGGTCTGCCGCAG
>JASFRP010000075.1:0-9396 GCA_050114895.1 Gemmatimonadota bacterium | reverse complement strand
GTCCTGAATACCAGAGGCTTCCGGCCTGTGGAGGAGGCTCGGGGCCCCTTGCTGTGCGCCCCTTTTTTCGCATCTTTCCACCACCATGTCAACGGATCAGAGATCCCGAGCCTGGGTGGATGTGTCCATCCGGGCCTTTCAACAGAATTTCTTGAGCATCCGCGGGGCTGTAGGGGAGGAGGTCCGGATCATTCCCATGGTGAAGGCCGACGCCTACGGCCTGGGAATGGCGGAGGCCATCGGCGCCCTGGAACCTCTGGGCCCCTGGGGATACGGCGTGGCTGCCGTGGAGGAGGGCATCCGGATCAGGGCGCTGGGGATCTCGAAACCCGTCCTGGTTCTGAGTCCGCTCCCCCCCGGCTCCTACGGCGAGGCGGTGCGGGGTGATCTCTCCGTGTGCGTCTCCGACCCCGTCGCTCTCCGGGGTCTCAGGGACGCCGCCGAGACCGCCGGACACCCCGGGGGCTTCCAACTGGAGGTGGATACGGGCATGGGGCGGGCGGGGCTGCCGTGGAATCAGGTGCAGTCCTGGGTCCCGGCCGTGACGGCCCTGATGGGAGAGCCCCTCCGGTGGGACGGGTGCTACACCCATTTCCATTCCGCCGATTCCCCCGGGGACGCCACCGCCACGCAGTGGGGCCGACTGCAGGAGACCCTGGCCCTCCTCCCGCCCATGCCGGGCCACGCCATCCTCCATGCCTGCAACAGCCCCGGCGCCATGCGGCACCCGGAGTTCGCTGCAGATGCCGTGAGGCCGGGGATCTTCCTGTACGGGGGTGTAGCGGGGGCGGAGATTCCTCCCCCTGTGCCCGTGGCTGCTCTGAGGGCCAGGGTGACCTTCATACGGGATGCCCGACGGGGAGATACAGTGGGGTATGGCGCCACGTATGCCGCCGAGGGGACGGAACGGTGGGCGACGGTGGGGATCGGATACGGAGACGGCTTGCCGCGACTCCTGGGCAACAGGGGGAACGCGCTGCTGAAGGGGCGGCGTGTTCCCGTCATCGGTCGGATCTCCATGGACGCCACGGTGCTGAACATCACGGGGGTCGATGGTGTGGAGGTCGGGGACGTGGCCACCTTCTTCGGGCGGGACGGCGAAGGGGAGATCAGCCTCGAAGAGGTGGCCACCCTGGCCCAAACCATCAACTACGAGATCCTCACGGATCTGACTCCACGGGCTCCCAGGATCTGGACGGCGGATGGCGGGTATTGAAGAGGTTCGCGCCATGGCCGAGGGTGCCAGGCAGAGGGCCTATGCTCCTTACTCCGGATTCAGGGTGGGAGCGGTGCTGGAGTCTGAGGACGGGGCCCTGTTCGCCGGGTGCAACGTTGAGAACGCCTCACTGGGTCTAACCATCTGTGCGGAGAGGAGCGCACTCTCCGCCGCGGTCGCCGAAGGACACCGGGCCTTTCGGCGTTTGTATCTGGTTACGGACGGGGTCACGGCGGTACCCCCCTGTGGCGCCTGCCGGGCCGTGCTGGCGGAGTTCTCGCCGGCGCTGCGGGTCCTGGCTGAGGCTGGTGAAGATCGGAAGGAGTGGTCCCTGGCAGAGCTTCTGCCCCACCCCTTCCGGCTGGAGACATCTCCTGAAGACGGATAGGCAAAGCGGTTGAACCGACTCGTCCAAACAGGCCTTCTGGCCCTGATCAGCTGTTCGTTTCTGGCCTGCCAGGAAGATCTGCCCACTGCCGGGAGGGTCGACCTGATCCCCGTGGAAGCCGTCAGTGTCGAGGTCACTCTCCCCTTCGAGGAGTTCGGATCCGATCTCCGGGTATACGGCGGCTACGGAAGCCCCGCCGAGCTCGCCTACGGGATGATCGCGCACGAATACGGAGGGGAGCTGGAGGCCCGGACGCTCATCAACCTCTGGTCTTATCCGGTATCGGCCACCGTGAGGGACACCACCGGAACCAGCCGGCCGGACAGCTCCCTCACCTTCGTGGGTGGGCGGTTGGTGGCGAAGTTCGACACGATATCCAGTGTTCAGAACGGGCCCGTGGATCTGGCGGTGGGGGCGCTGGAGAACTCCTGGCACTACCCCTCCGCCAGCTGGACGGTTGCGGTGGACACGGTGATGGACTACCGACCCTGGCCGGAGGAGGGGGCCGGGCCTGTGGTGCCCCTGGCGGTGGCAACCTGGGATCCGGCGCAAGGGGACTCGGTGATCTTCGATGTGGACTCCGCCGGCGTAGCGTTCTGGGCCGATTCGGCGGGAGCCAGGCGAGGGATGCGGCTGGACGCCCTCACCGAAGGCGTCCGTCTCGAGACGCTCGCGGTGCGACTCTTCCTGATAACGCGGCCCAGCTCGAATCCCGACACGCTGGTGGACCTCCTGGTTTCTTCACGGAACCACACCTTCGTGTACGAGCCCGTCCTGGAGGTTCCGGAATCAGGGATCAGGGTCGGGGGGGTGCCGGCGTGGCGGGCCGTCTTCGACGTGGATTTTCCGGAAGCCCTGAACGGACCCCCGGAGCTGTGCGCCAAGGTCCAGTGTCCGCTGGTCCTGGAGCCGGAGATGGTGAACGCGGCCCGCCTCTCCCTCAAGACGTCCGAGACACCTGCGGCCTTCCGACCGTCGGACTCCCTCCGTCTTGACCTGCGGTCCGTGCTGGAGCCGTCACGACTTCCCAAGTCCCCCCTGGGGTCATCACTGATCACCTACTACGGCTACGGGGTCCCGTTCGCTCCGGAGCTCTTCGGGGACTCGGCCGGGGTTCGTGTCGAGATGCCCGTCAGCTCCTATGTCACGCGCCTCATCGCCGCGAACAACGACCCCGATCTGGAAGCCCCTGGAACCGTTGCCCTCCTGTCTCCATTGGAGCCCCTCTCCCTCCCCTTCGGGAGCTTCTATGGCCTGGATGGGGGCGAGGGGCCGGAGATCCGGCTGATCCTGACGGTGGGGCAGGGGGTGGAGATCCGATGAGCGTCCCCATGGAGGTCCGTGTCTCTTCCGTTCTTCTCGCCCTCTTCCTGACGGCGCCGAACGCCCTCGAGGCCCAGTCGCTGCTGGGAACCAGGGGACTCGGGCTCCCCCTGGAAGCCGTGGATGCCCGATCCCGAGCCCTGGGGAGCGAGGGTGTGGGCCTCCTGGGCGGAAATCTGAACCCCACCGACCTGGCTTCGGCCGCGGGCCTCCTCATCCCCACCGTGAACTTCACCCTCCAGCCCCACTGGGGGCGGGGGTCTCTGGACGGGGAATCCATCCGCTCCCAGGGCACCCGGTTCCCCCTGCTGGGCATCGCCTATCCCGTGGCGGACCTCGGGGGGATGGTGACGCTCACCTTCGGCTCCTACATGGACCAGCGGTGGGAGATGGAGGAGAAGGGGACCGTGGAATTGGAGAGCGTCACAACCCCGGTGACCAACATCTTCACGTCGGACGGGGGCATCGCGGAGTTGAGGTTGGGTTGGGCTCAGCGGGTGGGCAACTCTCTCTCCCTCTCTGTCAGCGCTGGTCTCCACACCGGCTCCGTTACTCGAACCTATCTCCGAAGCTTCGACTCCCTCGCGGTGTCCTCCCCGGAGATCATCCCCTTCACCGATGGCGGGAAATGGACCTTCAGCGGGCCCACGGGGAGTATCGGGGCCGTGTGGGACCCTGTGCAGTTCCTCCGCCTTGGGGGGAGCCTGTCCTGGTCAGGGGATATGGACGCGGAGCCCTCCAAGGAGACCCAGGGGGAGGCGGCGAAGTACTCCTTGCCTACGGTCTTCCGGGTGGGGGCTTCCGGGATCCTGACACCGACGCTCTCCCTCACCCTGGGGATGTCCTATGCCGACTGGAAAGCCAACGAGGGAGGGCTGGATTCCGAGACCGTCGCCGGTGGCGTCTGGAGCTTCGGAGGAGGCCTGGAGCTGCTGACGACGGGACTCGGCGGCAGAACGCTCCCCCTCCGGTTGGGAATGCGCCGGTCGGATCTCCCCTTCCTCTTCGATGGGGCCAAGCCCAGGGAATCCATCTTCTCCGGCGGCCTGGGGCTCAACCTCACCCAGGCGGATCAGTTCATTCTCGCGGGAGTGGATCTGGCGGTTGAGCGTGGAACCCGGAAGGCCGGAGCCCTGAAGGAAGACTTCTGGAGGGCGTCGGTGACATTCAAGGTCTCGGGCTGGTAGGGTCAGCAGCTGGTGGGGGAAGAGTCTTTCCGTGTCCTCTTCAGGACCTTCGGCTGTAAGGCAAACCAATACGATACGGAGCGGATGCGGCAGGAGCTGGAGGCTCTAGGGGCCCAGACCGTGGGGGCTCCCGAAACGGCTCAGCTCTGTGTCGTGAACACCTGCACGGTGACGAACCAGGCCGATGCCGATGCCCGGCGATTCATCCGCAGGATTCGGAGAGAGAACCCCGGAGTCCGTGTGGTTGTCGCCGGGTGCTCCTCCGCCCTGAGACCCCAGGATTACCGGACGATGGACGGAGTGGTGGGGGTCGTGGAAGGACACGACCCCGTGGAGGTGGCGCGGAGCGCGATCCTGGGATTGGAGGGGACGGAGGCAGAGGGGCCCTTCGTTCAGCTGGGGGTCAGGCGGGCCCTGGACAGGATGGACCACGAGCCTGTGGGAGGGGAGCTCCTGAACCGCCGGGAGGGGGGGACCCGGGGGTGGCTCAAGGTGCAGGACGGCTGTGACCGGAGATGCTCGTTCTGCGCCACCCGCTTGGCCCGGGGTGGAAGTCGGTCTCGGACCCCCGAGGAGATCCTGGCGGAGGCCCGGCTCCTCTCCCGGAGCCACCCGGAGCTGGTGATCACCGGTATCCATATCGGTCATTACGGGCGGGACCTCCGTGAAAGGACCACGCTCTCGAAGCTGGTGGCCTTCCTGCTGCGGGAGCTTCCCCAGGTCCGTCTCCGCCTCGGGAGCGTGGAGGCGACGGAGATCGACGATCTCCTGCTGGAGATCCTGGCCACCCCCCACGGACGACTGGCCCCTCATCTCCATATGCCCCTTCAGAGCGGCAGCGACGCGGTTCTCCGGCGGATGCGCCGGTGGCACACGCGGGAGCAATACCGTGCCCGGACACTGGAGATCGCCCGGGCTCTGCCCGTCCTGGGGCTGGGGGCCGACATCATTACCGGATTCCCCGGCGAGACCAGGGAGGACCATGCCCTGACCCGCGGTCTGGTGGAAGAGCTCCCCTTCACCTATCTCCACGTCTTTCCCTTCTCTCCCCGCGACGGCACCGTGGCCACCGAGCTCCCGGATCCGGTTCCCCAGAGAATCGCCGGGGAGCGGAGCAGGGAGCTGCGGGAGCTGGGGCTGGAGAAGGGCCGCCGGTACAGGGAGGCCCGGTCGGGAGGCCCGGCCCTGGTGGTCCTGGAAGGTCGCGGCGGCTGGGGCCTCACCGAGGACTACCTGAGGGTGGAGGTTCGCACCCGATCCACGGGCACGGAGCCTCTGGAGCCCCTTCCACCGCCGGGCTTCCTCCATCGCGGGCTCCTCCGGGGAGACGGGGACCATCTGTATATTGACTTGTCCCCTTCTTTCCGACTGATTGAACCCGAACCTTCCTCGCCCACTACCTGAGCTGGCTACCCATGCCGTCTAGAAAGCGGGCATACGTCGAGACCTACGGCTGCCAGATGAACATCAGCGATGGCGAGCTGATGGCGGGACATCTGGCTGCCGACGGGTACGAGGTCGTCTCCTCTCCCGAGGAGGCCGACGTGGTCCTGGTCAACACCTGCGCCATCCGGGAACACGCCGAGCGAAGGGTCCTCGGGCGGGTAGCCCAGCTCAACGGCCTCCGGGACAGGAGACCGGATCTGGTCATCGGCGTCACCGGATGCATGGCCCAGCGCATGGGTACGGACCTGATGCGGCGGGCCCCCTTCTTGGATCTGGTCATGGGGCCGGACGGCTACCGGAGCCTGCCCGCGGCCCTCAGGGAGCTGAAGGGGGAGGGGGGGGAGCCGGTGGGCGTGGAGCGACCCATCCCCCCCTCCGGCCTCGTGCAGCTTCAACCCTCGGGGCCGGCTGCCCGGGAGAGCCTTGCTGTCCTGGAGCTGGATCCCAGGGAGAACTACGAGGGGCTGGAGATCCGCCGGACTTCAGGGGTCTCGGCCTGGGTCACCATCCAGAGAGGGTGCAATCACCGTTGCACCTTCTGCATCGTGCCCTTCGTTCGCGGGCCCGAGAAGAACCGTTCCCCGGGTTCGATTCTCCAGGAGGTCCGCTCCGTCGCCCAGGAGGGAATCTCCGAGGTCACGCTGTTGGGCCAGACCGTGAACTCCTACAGGAGCGGGGATTGGGGTTTTCCTCGATTGCTGGGGGCCGTGGCCCGCGTGGACGGGATCCGGCGGGTCCGTTTCACCTCGCCCCACCCCAATGACGTCACTCCGGAGCTGGTGGAGGTGATGGCCCGGGAGACGGCGGTGTGTGAACAGCTCCACCTCCCCCTTCAAGCAGGCAACGATCGGACCTTGAAACGCATGCTCCGGCGACACACGGTGGCCGAGTACACGAAGACGGTGGAGCTGGTGAGGGGACTCATCCCCGACATCGCGCTCTCCACCGACCTGATCGTGGGTTTCCCCGGAGAGACCGACGCGGAGTTCCAGGATACCCTGGCGCTCTGCCGGGAGCTCCGCTTCGACGATGCCTTCACGTATCGTTACTCGCCCAGGGATGGAACCCCTGCGACCCGGATGCCTCCCGAGGAGTTCATCTCCGAGGAGGAGGGGAAGGCCCGATTGGGCGCCCTCATCGACACGACTCGCCGCATCCAGGCAGAGATCAACCAGGATGAAGTGGGGCGGGTGGAGGAGGTGCTGGTGGAGAAGGTGGGGAAGGACCCCGGTTTCATGCTGGGACGGACCCGACGGAACAAGGTCGTCGTGTTCCCGGGGGGAGAGGGCCTGGAGGGAGAATACCGGTACGTGAGGCTGGACCGTACGACAGGAGCGACCTTTGTGGGATCACTTGCCGAAAAGACAACCCGGGAGCTGTCATGAGCAGGCTGACGGGAAGCAGGCTGTTGGGGATCCTGGCCGTCATCGTGGTGGTCCTCCTGGCCACGGCCTTCGCCGCGGCCAATTCCGGCCATCGGGTGACCCTGGAGCTGGGTCTGTTCACTCTCTACCGGGCTCCCGTCACCCTGGTGGCGTTCTCGGGCCTCTTCATGGGCATGCTGATCATGTTTGCGGCGGGGATCCACTCGGACCTGAAGGTTCGCAGGATTTTGAGGGAACGGCTGGCCGAGGAGACGCGGGAGGCGAAGGAGTGGATCGATCGGAACCAGCAGGACCTCTTCACCCAGGATCCTGACCCTGACCCCGCGGCACCCGGGGCAGCGGCTCGGGGACCCGAGACCCCCCTGGAGATCGAAGCCGGGGTGGTACCGGAGGGCGAGTACGGGGTCTCCAGGGAGGAGATGCCCAATCCTGTTCTCTCCCCACTCCCACTCCCGCCCATGAAGAGCGAGGTGCCGGAGGACGAAGAAGAGGGACCCGAGACCGAATGAGGTGTTTCGCCTGACCCGAGCCCCACCGGTGGTGGGGCTCGCCCTGGCCGCCGGAGCCGGGGTCATGCTCTCCCACCTGGGTGTCCATCCCGCCTGGACGCTCCCTTCCCTGACACTTCTCTTCCGTCGCATCCCTTCATCCCGTCGCCCCCAGGATTCTCCTGCTCCGTTCGCTCTCGCCTTCCTGGCCGGTGCCCTGACGGCTCACGCCTGGGCGGAAGGTCGGGCCGCGGATTGCCGGTATTTCCTGGAAGAGGGGGCCTTCCTGGAGGTCGAAGGGCGGTTGGTGGGGCGGGTGCTGGAGGAGCGGGGGGAGATTCGACCCGTGGAACCCGACGGAGATGGCTGCAGGGAGCCACTGAGGTTCGTGCTGGCGGAAGGCGCCCTCTCCAGGGGTGTGGAACCGGGGGCCCGGGTTGTCCTTCGCGGGCATTGGCGCCGTAGCGCGGCGGTGCCCGGGCAGGACCCCCTCCGGGCGGGATACCTCCGAGCGGAGGGAGTGGCTCCCGCGGGGAGGGACGGCGCACCGAGGTGGGATCCGGGAGCTTTCGGGGGGAAGGTCCAGCTCAGGCTGGGGGAGCTCTTTCCCAACGAAGGGGGCCTGGTGGAGGCGTTGGTCCTGGCTCGGAAGGAGGGGCTCTCCCCCGACCTGCGGGAGTCCTTTGCCCGGGCGGGGACCGCCCATCTCCTGGCCATCTCCGGGTTTCACGTGGGCGTGGTGGCAGGCCTTCTCTTTCTGGCCGGGAGCTGGATGGGTCTTTCCCATCCCCGGCGCCTGCTCCTGGGGAGTGGGGGGGTCTGGGGATACGTCCTCTTCATCGGCCTTCCCGACGCCGCACTCCGGGCCGCGCTCATCCTCACGCTCCTCTCGCTGGGCCGCTTCGGCCATCGACACGTGGCTCCTCTGGGTGCCCTCGCCTCGTCGTTCCTCGTCTTCCTCTCCCTGGACCCTGGCGCCGTCCTCCGCCCGGGTTTCCAGCTCTCCTTCGCCGGGGCCACCGGGCTGGTCCTCTGGGCCCGCCCCATCACACGAGCCATCTCCGGTGTCGGCCGATCCAGGAACGACTTTCCCTATCTCTCTACTGCCGTCGCGGCGGGTGTGTCCGCCACTCTGGCCACCGTTCCCCTGGTGGCGTGGCACTTCGGCCGGGTGTCGTTGGTGGGGATCCCGGTGACCCTCCTGGCGGCCCCCCTGGTAACGCTGGCGATTCCGGGGATCTTCCTCTGCCTGGTGGCCTCCTTCGTGAGCCGGCCCCTGGGGTTCTTCTTTGCCCATGGAGTGGAGGCGGATCTCTGGCTCTTCCGCAGCCTGGTGGATTGGGCCGGGACCCTCCCCCTGGCATCGGTCTGGGTCTCGAGGCCCGGGGTGGTAGCGGGGCTGGCCGGGATGGCGCTGGCCCGCCTTCTCTGGTCCGTCCTCCCTCGTGAACGGCGGTGGGGGAGACGGACCTTGCTGGGAACGGCGGCTATCGCCGGTCTGATCCTCTGGCCGGTGGCGGACCGGGTGGCAGGGTGGGGGACCCTGGAGATGGTGGTCCTGGACGTCGGGCAGGGGGACGCGATCCTTCTCCGCTCTCCGAGAGGTCGGTGGATCCTGGTGGACGCCGGACCACGAACGGACCGCTACGATGCCGGGGCTCGGGCGGTTCTCCCCTACCTTCGCCGGAGAGGGGCCGGTGGTCTCGCGCTCATGGTCCTCACACACCCGGACATGGACCACGTGGGGGGAGCCGGGGCGATTCTTCGGGAGTATCCGGTGGGTAGGGTGATGGACCCGGGGATGGCGGTGGGCACGGGGGTCTTTCTGGACGCTCTGGAGGGAGCCCAGGCCAGGGAGGTGCCCTGGACCGTCGGTGTAGCCGGCGACTCCCTGGATTTGGACGGTGTGGCAATCCGGGTCCTCTGGCCCCCGGAAGAGAAAGGCGAGATCGGTGAGGCGGAG
>JASFRP010000074.1:0-9435 GCA_050114895.1 Gemmatimonadota bacterium | reverse complement strand
GGACAACACGTACTTTGCTGAGTTGATCATCCATCGGGACGGCGAGGTGATCACCGTGGACGCCCGACCCTCGGATTCCATCGCGGTCGCCCTGAGGACCAAGGCCACGATCTTCGCCGAAGACAGCCTTCTCGAACAGGTATCCGTAGAGGTGTCCGAAGATGAGTCGGTGACGCTGGACATGGAGGCGGACGGCTCCCTGGACATTCGAGCGAACGCGGAGAACCTCAAGGATTATCTGCGCAAGCTCAATCCAGAGGATTTCGGCCGATTCACTCCCTGAAATGAAGACCTCCGTTCCGGCCTCGTTCCGGATCTTCTCCCTCGGTCCCCTTGTCCTGCTGGCCCAGTCCTGCTTTCAACCTCCCCTCGGGGCCCAGGAGGAGGTGATCCCCATCATCCACGGTGAGGTGCGGGAGGGGGATGAGCCACTTCCCGGGGCCACCGTGGTCCTCCACCAGGTCTCCAGCGAGATGTCCGGGGAGATCGACAGCGTTCGCGCCGGGCCCGACGGTACGTTCCAGTTGAGGCTCCCCAGGGTCCCTGCGCACGGGGTACGATCCGACGTCTATTTCGCCTCGGTTCGGCACCTCGGCCTCCTCTATCTGGGTCCCTACATCACGAGTCCGGTACAGCTCGATTCCCTCTATCTGATTCAGGCTTACGACACCCTTTCCGTTCCTCCTGGTGGAGCCACGTTGCCCGTCTCCGTGAGAAACCTGTTCCTGGACAAGCTGGACGAAGGTTGGCAGGCCACGGACTTTTTCCAACTCAGGCTGGATGGAGAGCGTACCCTCTACTCGCCGGAAGAAGGCGTGGTCTGGAAGTACCCCCTTCCACCCACGGCCCAGGACTTCGAGGTGGGACAAGCGGACCTCGCTCCGGATGCCGTCCGGTTTCAGGGCGGCGATCTGGCCCTCTACACTCCCATCCCACCCGGTGATCGCTTCTTCCTCGTTCGGTATCGGATCCCCATAGACGACTTCACCATCCCCCTGCCGGGGAGGACGGAGGAGATGGAAGTTCTGGTCCGGACGCCAGGACCGAACGCGGAGTTCCCGCCCCTGGTTACCTCGACCCCCCTGGAGCTGGAGCCCGGGAACGTCTTCAAACGATATGCGGCCTCCAACCTCACGGATACCCAGGTCGAGGGCCGGGTCCTGGCCGGGCCCTTCCGTTTCGGGGCGGAGTGGCTCGGGTTGGTCCTGGCGGCGATTCTGGGTGGGGCCGGAGTCTTCGCCTATCGCAATCGGCGCCCCTTCGAAGCAGGTCCAGCAGAACCCCGGCCACGTTCCGGGAGGAAGGCCCTGATCCTGGCTATCGCCCAGTTGGACGAGGCCTTCGATGAAGGCGAGGGGCTCAGCCAGAAGGATAGAGCCGAGTATCTGACCCGACGGAGGACCCTCATGGAACAGCTGAAACATCTCTCCTGACCGGGATCCTGGTTCAGTGTCTCAGGTCAGCTCCCGGGCCATCCTCCTTAGAGCCCATCCCTACAGTGAGACGAGCCAGATTCTGCGGTTCTACGCTCAGACCATGGGGGTGGTGGCTGCCGTGGCGAAAGGCGTCCGCAAGAGCGGTGGCCGGGGCATCGGGGCCCTGTCCACCCTGGGCGAGGGGACGCTCATACTCTACCACCGGCCCAGCAGGGAGCTGCAAACCTTCAAGGACTTCTCGCTGTTGAGAGACCGGAGGGGGTTGGCCAGGGACCCCCGCCGCTTTGCGGGAGCCTCAGTGTTGGGGGAGCTGGTCCTGCTCCACGCGGGATCCGAGGGGAACCCCATGCTCTACTCCCTTCTGGCGGATGGATTGGATACCCTGGAGGCGGTTGGAGAGGAGGGGATTCTCACTGCGCTTCTACTGGAGACCTGGACTCTTATCGCCGAGCTGGGCTATGCACCCTCCCTCCGACAGTGCGTGAGCTGCGGGCGGGAGCTGGAGGACGAGGAGACAGGACGCCTGGACTTCGCCGAGGGCGGGATCCGCTGCTCCCGATGCCAGGCCGAGATCCGAGGACCTCGCCTTGGGCCCCTTGCCAGAAAGCAGCTTAGAGGCCTGGTGGAACGCTCCTTGGAGGGTGAGTTGATCAGACCCGTTGCGCACCTCAGGCTGGCAAGTGATTTCATCACGTATCATATCTCCGGGGGGATCCCGCTCCGGTCCATGGAAGTACTCGGAAAGCTCATTCCGCATGACGACGCGTAGCCTCATCCTCGGGACCGCTGGTCACATCGACCATGGAAAGACCGCTCTGGTGCGAGCCCTCACCGGAGTGGACACGGACCGACTCAAGGAGGAGAAGGAGAGGGGAATCACCGTCGATCTCGGTTTTGCAGAGCTGGTGTCCACAGAGAGTGATCTCAGGTTCGGCGTCGTGGATGTCCCCGGTCATGACGGGTTCATCAAGAACATGCTTGCCGGCGCCACGGGGATGGACCTGGTTCTGCTGGTGGTGGCCGCTGACGAAGGGATCATGCCTCAGACCAGGGAGCACCTCGCCATCGTTCAGCTTCTCGGGGTCCCACGACTCGTGGTAGCGGTGGCCAAATCCGATTTGGTGGAGGAGGAGTGGCTCGACCTGGTGGTAGAGGAGGTAAGGGAAGCGCTGTCGGGGACACCCTACCGGGAGGCTCCCATCGTTCCGGTCTCATCCGTCACGGGAGCAGGCCTGGAGGAGCTCACGGCCACCCTGTCCACCGTGGGGTCCCTTGCCGAGGAGAAGGAGGCGGCGGATCTGGCCCGCCTTCCGGTGGACCGTGTGTTCACCATGAAGGGGGCCGGCACCGTGGTGACCGGAACCCTCTGGACGGGGCGGCTCCGGATCGGGGACCGGGTCAGGGTTCTGCCCGGGGATCAGGAGGCCCGGGTGCGGTCCCTCCAGCTGCACGGCCATGAGGTGTCCGATGCCCGGGCTGGAGCGAGGGTCGCGGTGGGGCTCGCGGGTGGCGGGATCTCCCGCCAGGCCCTTTCCAGAGGACAGACGCTGGTGGAGGGGGACGGATGGGCACCGTCTCGGATGTTGAGCTGCCACCTCAGAGTCCTTCCCGATACCGGATGGGAGCTTCAGCAAGGCCAGAGGGTCCGGGTCCATCTGGGAACAGCCGAAGTCCTGGCCCGGGCTGCACTCCTGGATGGAGACCGGATCGGGCCGGGAGACGAGGGGTGGGTGCAGCTTCGTCTCGAACGACCGCTCCTGGCTCGGGCCCGGGACCACCTGGTGGTGCGGTCCTACTCTCCTGTTACGACCATTGGGGGTGGCCGGATCGCTGAGGTCCTCCCCGAGAAAAGACGCCACCTCGGGCCGGGGGAAGACTCCCTGCTGGCGTCTCTGGTGGGTGACGATCCTACCAGGGGGCTGGAGGCTTTGCTCGCCATCACAGGCCGCGGTGGGGTGACGGTTCCATCCCTCCCCCATCTCCTGGGCCACCCGCCCGGTACGATGGGATCCACCGTCCACCGCATGCGAGCCGACGGGCGGTGTCGGGCAGTCGAGGATCGACTGTTCGCCCGTGCCGTCTGGGAGGAGGGGAAGGCGGCCATGACCAGGGCCCTGGCAACCTACCACCAGGAGAGGCCCTTGAAACCCGGGATGCCCCTGGAGGAGCTCCGCCAGACCCTTCCCAGGGGAAGTGGGCCGGGCCTCGCTGAAGCGATCCTTCGAGTGCTGGTGGAGGACGGAACGGTGCGGGTGGACAGGGGGCTCAGCGCGCTTGCGGGGTTCTCCCCGGAGCTGAGCGAAAGACAAGAAGCGTCTCGGGACTACGTTCGACGAACGCTGAAGGCGGCAGGGCTCGCCGTTCCCGGCCCGTCCGAGCTTGCTGCAGGTGCCGGCGCCTCCCTGGAAGAAATCGAGGAAATCCTCCGTCTGATGGAAGCCCAGGAGGAGGTCCTGGCCCTGGACGGTGGGCTCTTTTTCCATGGGGATGCCATCCGGGTGGCCGGCGCCAACGTCGTGTCCGCCCTTGGGGGGAGGTCAGCCCTCGGCCCCGCCGATTTTCGAGAGGTGCTCGGCGTCACCCGGAAATACCTTCTTCCGGTGCTCCGGTACCTGGACACGATGGGAATCACGACCCGCATCGGGGAGGAGCGTAGCGTCGCGGAAGAGTTGCCCCGTGGATGGGGAACCTGAAGGGCACCGGACGCGTATCAACCAGGGTGTCGACGACACACGGTCCGGTGGGGTGTCGGTACGCTTGACCTTGGTAGTGGGCGAGCGTACTATGGAACTGAGGTATTACGTTTTTCACCCCCTTTCTCCTTGGAGGGCCATCGTTTCACGGCTACAGCACAGCGCAACTGTGCGGAGGTTGAGATGAGACGCCTCGAGTGCGTCCTCTTCGTCCTCCTCTCCATTGTCGGCTCCACGCACTCGGCATCGGCCCAGCAAGTGGGGTCGACTGGAAAGCAGGATTCCGGGTTTTACCTGGAGCAGAACTACCCGAATCCCTTCAATCCCGAAACGAAGATCCCGTTCGTTCTGGATGAAGAGTTGTTCGCCGGCGGGCAGCCGGTAGTGGTTTCGGTTCGGATCTTCAATGTTCTGCAGCAGTTCATCACCGCTCCTACCGCGCTGAACCACCCTCATGGGGAAGGTGTGCCGGTTCTGGATCTCGAGTACCCCTACCCCGGCCGATGGGAAGCGTATTGGGATGGTCGGGACGAGTTTGGAAGGCAGGTCGCTTCCGGAGTTTACTTCGTCCAGTTGACGGTGAACGGAAGGAAGCCGCAGGTCCGTAAGATGTTCGTCACCAAGTGACGTCCCGTCCTTCGGCCCTCGGTCGGAGGAACGAAGAGGCAGAAAGGCTGAGGGGGCACTCCAGGCTGAGTGCCCCCTCGGTCGTTCCCCACCAGGTCTTTCGGCCGATTCAGGGTAGGAAGTACAGGAAACGCCCGCAGTTTTCGCAGGTCTCCACGAGCTGGTTCCTCGGTCCACTCCGGGATGTGGGCACGGAAACGAAGCACCCATAACAGACTCCCCCGATCACCGGGACCACCATTCGACCCAGGGACGGGAGACCACGCTCGCAGCGATTCTTGATTGAAGGTTCCAGCAGCTCCTTCAGCTCCCCGATCTTCCTATCCAGCGCCTCAGCAGCTTCCTGGGGGTTTATGTGGAAATGCCCCTCCTCCACCTCACTCAGCTCCGGCTCTTCCAGGAGGGCCGTTTTCTGGAGGCGAAGGTCCTGGATCTCCAGTAGGAGCATCATCTGCGGGTGCATGGAATATGCGGCCTATTGGGCTTTTTCTTCCAGGAGCCCCAGGAATTCTTCCGGGGTTTCCATCTCCTTCAGGCGTGTGGGCACGTCGGGATCCTTCGCGAATTGCGCGATCTTCCCGAGAACCGGCAGGTATTGGTTGGAGACCTCCAGCGGGGGAGCCACGATCAGGAAGAAGTTGTGCACGGGGCTCCCATCAATGGCCTTGAAATCGACGCCCGTCGGCTTCCGCCCGTACGCCAATCTCAAGCGATTGACAACCAGGGAACGGCAATGGGGGATGGCGATTCCCTTTCCGATCCCCGTCGATCCCAGGTTTTCACGCCTCTTCAGCGTCTTGAAGAGGATTGCCTCCGACTTCTCATCCATCCCCAGGAGACCGATGAGCTCTTTCAGGATATCGTCCTTCGAGTCGGACTCTATGTTGAGGTTCACGACATTCGGCGTGAACAATTCTCTCAGTTTCATCCGGTTAATCTCCAGAACGTTCTAAAGGTCCGCGCCGGCCAAGAGGCCTTTTGGCGAGGTTAAATAGTAGCAACAAACCCCTGGGGATGCCATGGAGCCTCCGGGGATCGGGGCTTATACCCTCCCGGTCCCGGGAAGATCGACGCAGGGGGCGCCGGGGCTTTGGTGGCCCGGCGGGAATGTGTAGGTTTCTGACATGGATCCCGACTTCTTGTCCGTCTTTGAACAGGCCAGAACGCCCCTCTTCCTGGCCCCTCAGGCCGGTGTGAGCGAGGCCCCCTTCCGGCGCCTTTGCCGGGAGTACGGAGCGGATGTGGTGGTCAGCGAGTTCGTCAGTGCCGACGGCCTCTGTCGGGGAAATCAGAAGACCCATCGGTACCTGTGGTTTCATGATGATGAACGACCCATCGGGGTCCAGATTTTCGGCTCGGACCCCACCATGATGGCCGAGGCGGCCGCCCTGGTGGCGGAAGCCTATCGGCCGGATTTCGTGGACATCAATTTCGGGTGCCCGGTGAAGAAGGTGGTGAAGCGGAATGGAGGGTCGGGATGCCTCAGAGATCTGGGCCTCGTGGGCCGGATCACCAGAGCCGTGGTGGATGCAACCCCCTTACCGGTGACCGTCAAGACCCGAAGTGGGTTCGATGAGAATAGCCGCGACCCCCTGGGCATCGGAATGAGGATCCAGGACGCGGGTGCCCGGATGATCACGCTTCACCCGCGGACCCGAGCCGACATGTACGGTGGGTCCGCCCGTTGGGAGGAGATCCGGGATCTCGTCGGGGTCCTGGAGATTCCCGTCGTGGGGAACGGCGATGTCCGCACCGGGGAGGATGCCAGTCGGATGCGGGAAGAGACCGGGTGCCACGGAATCATGATGGCCAGAGGTACGCACGGAGCTCCCTGGCTCTTCTCGCAAGCCAGAGCCGCATTGGACGGAAAACCCATCCCTGAGACTCCGGACGTTCCCGAGCGTTTCCGGGTCTGCCTCCGCCACGCCCGGAACGCCATCGAATTCGGTGGGGAACCCCGGAGGGCGGCCGTGGAATTCCGGAAGCATCTCGGTTGGTATACCAGGGGCATTCCGGGAGGGAAGCGGCTCAGACAGGAGCTCTTCCAGGTCACGACCCTCCAGGAGATGGAGGACATCCTCTCTGAATACCTTACGGCCCGGCTCGCCGGGGCCTCGGCCCCATGAAGCTTTTCCGACCGCATGGTGTATATTGAAAAGGAACAGACCTTCTGAAAGGGGGCGTAACGGCTTCGACGCGTTTGGTGAATCCGGAGTAGCGTGCCGAGGATCTCGGGAGCCTCGTTAAACACCCCGGGAAAACCACAACTGCCAACAATCAACTGGCACTGGCCGCGTAACCAAACGCTGGCCCGCCTCCTGACCGGCCCGCCCGAGGCCGGACTTGAGGCGACGACAAGTCGGGCTGGCCTCCCCTCGGGGCTGTCACGAGGATGGTGAGATTATCTGACGGCTAGTTCTGGGATCGGCTGTTCACTGGCCACCTGAGAACGAACCTTCTCAGTGATCTACGCACGTAGAGGCTCTCGACGACCCATTCGTGGACGCGGGTTCGACTCCCGCCGCCTCCACTGCTGCAAAGAATTCGAACCGCCGTCCGGAACCTCCCCGGGCGGCGGTTTGAGCAGGACCAGGCAATCGAGGGAGGTGCGTGCCACGCAGTAGGGCCGCCCGATGTCGCCCAGTGTGGGCTCCAGGCGGATCTACCCCAGGAGATCTCTTAGGAGGCGCGCCGATCGCTCGGTCCGCCGCTCCAGCAGGTCCCGCATCCCCTCCAACCGCTCCTCAATCCCTCAAGAGGCGGCGTCTGGAACACCTTCTGGCGGCTGCGCGGAGGTCCTCCAGTTCCTCCTGGAGTGCCTTCACCCTCCGCGCGGTCTCCAAGAGGGGAGGATGAGAAGGGCGTCCAAGGGCCTTTCTGGCCCGTGAGGCCCGGTGGGAGCTGGCGGGTGCGGGGTGGTGTGGGGCAGGGCACGGGTCGGCGGAATGGTAGGAGCGGCGGAGGGAAGGGAGGTGTGAGCCGAGGTGGGCTCGCCGATGTGGGTGAGGATTTGGGCGATGGGCTCAGGATCGGTGAGGAGCGCGATAAAGGTGAGGGGCGTCTGACAGGTTGGACAGATGAGGGGAAACACCTCGTAGACCCGGGCCAGGAGGGCGGCCCATTTGGAGGGCCGGCGGGCGTGGGGTCCGGTGGTTGGAGTGCTGGGGCCTCTGGCTTTTTGGCCGAGGCCACAGAACTCGGGGGGAGCGGGCCAGCTTGGATGGACCTTTGAGCGACGAGGGCGTTGTCCTCGTGGGCCGGTTGGGTGATGAGAAGCCTCAGGGGTGCGTTGGGGGCAAAGACGCCGTGGTACCGGTGGCAGTGGATGTGGGGTGGAAGGAGGATGTTGGCTGTTGGCGAGGCGGCCCAGCTACTGAAGAGAGGGTTCAGGTCCCGAGCGTGGTGTGGTGTAGGAAGGAGACAGGCTGGAGGAGAGTGTGCCCACGGACCACCAGGCCAACGGATGGAGCGTCACGGCGGGGATCAAGCTCCCCATCAGATTGGATGCCGCCATCGGTCCTTCGGGCCCCGGTCGAGAACGGCCGCCTGCATCCCGGCCCGGGGCCTCGCTGGCTCAGCTGCGGGCCGTCAGAGGATGATGCGGACTCCTCCGAGGTCCTCGACCCGGTGGGGAAACCGGTCACCCGGCGTCCAGATGAACATGGAGTTCTTCGGAACGCCCAGGCGCTGAGAGAGTCGCTCGATGAGCTCGGGGCCGAAGGTCCCTTGCACGGCCAGGAAGTCGATCTTCAGGCGGGGATAGAGGTGGTCTACGGTGGCGAGCTGACCCGCCAGGTCAGCCGGGATGTCATCTTCCTTCTCGTAGACATTCACGACCTTCAGGCGGTTGGTCTGCTCGTTCTGAAGCACATAGAGGGCGGCGCTGTTCAGGACGGAGATGTCGTCGCCCTTCGTGAAACAGACCACCTCACGGCTGTTGATCTCGTCGATTTTCCGGTAGATGGTTCGCCGGATCCACTCGTTGGCTGCCATGACCCGGTCCACCACGCCCCGGGAAATGAACAACGCTACCCGGAGGATCTCCACGCGCAGGAACATCACCGCGACGGTTCCCACGCCGACGAAGTAGTAGGTGGCGAACACCTCCACGTTCAGCGGGTCCAGGAGGATGTTTCCCAGCAGCCCCATCAGGACCGCGGCCAGCGCCACCACCACCGTGGCCCAGCTCGCCCGCTGGGATCGGGGCAGGCGTCCCCGCTTCCGCTTGAGGAGCATGTTGCCGATTGCGTAGAGGGCCATGACGCTGAGGAACGACAGCGTGACGCCGGCCAGCGTCGAGATTTCGCCGTGGGTCACGAAGAGGATGGAGGTTGAGAGGGCGAAGAACGCCAGGATGATCCAGTGGTTCGTCTTCCTCCACGGGTTCTCGGCCAGCAGGGTCTGGGGCAAGCATCGGTCCAGCGCCATCCGGCGCACCAGACCCGTGACGCCCACGTAGCTGGTGAGGACCGCGCCTGAAAGGACCAGGACCGCATTCAGGCTCACCCACCACCCCAGGGAACGGCCAAAGGAGAGGGTCCCCATCTGGGCCAGAAGGTCACGGGGCACCTCCGAGATGGTGGCCAGGGGGAGAAGTCCCAGGGCCAGGAGGGCGATGAGCGGATTGAAGACCGCCACGGCCGTCCACGATGGACAGCACCGTGAGGGTGGCCATGTGC